>CAZSVG010000210.1:0-2363 GCA_964610195.1 uncultured Candidatus Cloacimonadota bacterium
TGATAATCTCCGGTTATATTACCGCTACTGAAGGAACTATTGATCTGAGAGTTATTATTCAACCCGACTAAACCTCCCCCATAGCTATCCAGAACTTCCACCGCACAAGAACTATGACTGTTACTGATCACCGAACCGCTCAGATTTCTCCCGACCAGTCCTCCGGCATAGTTGTCGGCATTGACTCCACCTGTAGTAGAGCAGTTCTCGATCAGAGTGTTTATACTGACCCCGACGAGGGCTCCGGCATTTTCATAACCGGTGACACTAACATTGTTCAGGTTGATATTCTTTAATTGAGCCCCTTCCGTATAACCGAAAAGACCCTGATCATCTTCTCTGTAGATATACAATCCGTTAATACTATAGCCGTTACCATCATAAGTACCCATGAATTGATTGGTTGAGTTACCGATGGGAAGCCAGCCATCACCGTTGTTCCAGGGGCTGACCCCTAGATCGATATTTGCTATCTGAACATAGTGTTTATCACTACTCATTGCCCCTAAAATAATTCTGACATTGTTCAACTGTTGTGCTGTTGCTATCTGCCATGGATTGAAGGCAGTCCCGGTACCTCCTGCAAACTGACCGATCGTGATAACTTCACCCAGATAGGGATAGCCATTCTGGAACTGATAATTTTCATCAGCATTCCAGATCTCGTTAAAATCCCAGCCGACATAAGTATTAGTGGCGTAAGGGTAGGTCATTTGAGCGGTTGTCCTCCCTTCACCACCTTCACTGACTGTTTGTCCCGATGTCTCGATGTTCCAGTAGCTGTTAATTGTCTCACTATCATCTTCATCATGCCCGTAATTATTATAATATCCTATCAGACCCCCGATCCTTTGTCCACCGCCAATTACCTCTCCACTGCTATAACTATTTAGTACAATCGAAGAAATTCCTATCAAGCCTAACAGTCCACCGACATTAGTATCTCCGGTAACACTTCCCGTACTGTAGCAATTGATTATTGAAGATCTAAAAGATGCTTCACCGGCAAGCCCTCCAGCAGAGAGGCCGTTCGCCACGACATTGCCGGTACTGTAACTATTATTAATCGTAGCATTAGATGTCTGGCCTATTAAACCTCCGATACGATCATTACCGCTAACATTACCGGTGCTGAAGCAATGACTCATTTGAGTATCATGATATCTGAGATCAGCTATAAGACCTCCAACTACTGATCTTCCCGATACCTCACAACTACTTGAAGAGTATGAGATCGAAAAATACAAACCGGCATGAGCTAATAGTCCAGCTGCATTGGTATAACCCTCTGTTGATGTGCCAGTAACAGTTCCTGAACTATGACAGTTGGCTATTTGACCGCGCCTTACTTCTCCTGCCAGAGCTGCAACTTGCCTTTTTCCGGTGATATTGACATTCTCCAGAGTCAGGTTACTGACTGCTCCAGCCTCTATTGCAGAAAATAATCCTATATATTCATCATCAGGGCGATTTATATAAAGACCGGTTATCCTGAATCCGTTTCCATTATAGTACCCTCGAGCTGGAGGTAGTCCGTGACTGAGAGGAAGCCAACCCTCCCCTTCATTCCAGGGAGATATTCCGAGATTGATATCAGCAATCTGAATGTAGTATGTATTGTAGGGAATATTTCCGGAATAATGAAGATTTCTCAATTGCTCAGGAGTTTCTATCTGCCAGGGATCTATTGATGTTCCGGAACCTCCGGCAAATTCAATATAAGGTATCTCTTCTCCCAGATGTGGATAACCCTCATTATAAAAATTCATATGATCTACTGACCAGGTATTATCAAAATCCCAACCTACATAGGTGTTTGCTGCATAAGGGGTGGTCATCTCTTCTGTAGTTCTTCCCATAGCCCCGGCTCCACCGGCACTGGTAGCCTGCCCTGTCTGTTCCATATCCCAATAACTCGCTGTTACTGAAGAAGTTGAAATAGAGCCGAGTAAACCACCAACATTATCTCCTGATGCCAAAACTCTAGCGAACGTATAGCAGTTGTTTATTGATGAATTATTCCACAGGTTTCCTACCAGACCACCGATAAAATTACCTGATCCAATGACCTCAAACTTCGAGTAACTATCATCAACATTTGAATGACCGTTCACGATACCGACCAGACCGCCTATCATCTGAATACCTGTCACTCTTGCCAAACTGTAACTTTGACCTATAGTCGAATAATCATTCAGATAACCGACTAAACCACCTAACGTGTTGTTGGCTTGGACAACAGTATTATAATTGAAGCAGTTATTTATCGTAGTATTATCAGCACGACCTATCAGAGCTCCGACCATTGAATTCCCGGTTACTGATCCTGAAGAGATATCGATACCATTTAAACTTGCTCCCGA
>CAZSVG010000211.1:0-2362 GCA_964610195.1 uncultured Candidatus Cloacimonadota bacterium
ATCATTGGTGGTCTGTTTAACATGAATTACTAGTAGATTAATTAAAGAGCATCATTTCCTTTATGATTAGAACAGATATCTCAACAGTAATTTCCTTTGTGAAAGATCCGTCAAAGATAGCCTTGGCCATTGTCAGAGATACTGACGGCAAAGACAATGCCATTACTCTCGAGTGGTTTATGAGAACTTCGATCGATCCGCCGATGTTAGCCATCTCTATTGGTAATACCAGATATTCACACCGCTGCTTACAGAGTTTTCGCTTCTTCAATCTTTGTTTCCCAACACCCGAGCAGATAGAAGCGGTCAAGCTCTGTGGCTCTCTTTCCGTAAGAGATACTGATAAATTTAACCTCTGCCATTTCGATACCTTTCCGGGCAAATTGGCTAAACTACCCATAATTCGCAACTCAGCAGCAAATTTTGAATGTGAGGTGATTACCCAGGTAAGAAGTGGTGATCATACTATCTTTGCCGGGGAAATCAAATATGCCTGGTTAGACAAAGATCAAAGAGTGATTACTTATCAGGATTTTTAGGACAGGTTAGCCAGATTGATAATCAAGAGATAAATCAACAATCAAAGCTATAAAAAAAAGAACAGGCAGAATAAACATTCTGCCTGTTCTCGTATATTATTCAATTCACTATTATTTCATATAGATCATCTTTCTGGTGCGGTTGTAGTCTTCGGTCTGCATTCTATAGAAGTATATTCCACTGGCTGCCCTGCCACCATTTTCATTAGAGCCATCCCAAAGAATACTATGATTTCCGGAATCTTTATCCTCATTAACCAGGGTTTTTACTTTCTGGCCCAGGATGTTATAAACATCTAACCTGACATGTCCTCTCTCTTTCAAGGAGAAAGTTATCGTGGTAGAGGGATTGAAAGGATTGGGATAATTTCCCCGTAATTCGGTGACAAAGGGAACAAATCCGTCGAAATCATCAACAGATGAAGCATAAACATTGATTACGTCTGAAGGATCAGATTCTCCTATATTATAAACTACTGTTACATAATAATAGTAGTTATCTTCCATTGTAATATTATAATCATGATAGTATTCCTCGGTTATAGGAGTTTGATTAATTCTGGCGTTATCTCTATAGATGTTATAACCCAAAATTTCAACATTTCGCTGACCGGTAGTTCTCTGGTAATAATTACCTCTTTTTTCTCCCCTGTTATTAAAGGAGATAATCGGAGCCTGCCAGGTAAGTTCGATATGATCATCAGCAAATGCACCGCTTAAATTCTCAACGGGGAGCAATTCAAAACCTGATGCTGCAATACTGATATATGTCTGGGTCAGATTGACGGCATTACTGGTGATCAATAACTCTCCACTATAATCAATAGCTTCCTGTGGTTCAAACATCAGATGAAACTGGATATTGTTTTGGGGTGGAATTACATAATTATAAACTGTTCTGCCGTTTTCTGATCTATGTTGATAAGTTATCACCTCTGCTCTAGCTGATTCCAGTTCAAAACCTTCATAGGTTTCTATGGTACCGGTCATTTCCTGATTTCCAAAATTTCTTATCCAGAAAGATTTCGTGGAGACATGTCCCAAACCAACCACCTCAAAATCGATAAAGGCAGGATTGGCCAAAAATACAGCACCATCCTGAGATGTCCCGGCTGATGGGAATTCTATGAAATCAACCCAGGCGCAATCTGTCCCGGAACTGACTGTATAGTCCTTAATGTATTCCCAGGTAAAGGTAGTAGTTCCTGGTTGAACCGGATAAGATACTTGTGACCAGGCTACTTCTCCTGACCATTGACCAACCATGCTATCATTGATGAAGAAGCGGAAGAAGTCGTAATTGCTTTCCGATGAAACCCGACGATAGAAACTTATGTTACCAGCACTGGCAACATCCATCGTGATACTCATGATCGAATTCTGACTATGTCCAATGGTTCCTGATTTAGCTGCATAGTTACCTTCGTACACCGGACTGGTTACGATGGTCCAGGGTTGATTACCGCCAAATGTCCAGTCATAAGCTGAGAAATCACCTGTTTCGAAATCTTCGATAACCGGTCCGACATTTAAGACATAAGAGACCTGATATTCAAATGCACCACCCGTTATTAGAAAACCAATAGTGATAACTGAACCAAGTTCTATATTATTGGAAGCTGTAAGAGTAAATGTGGGGTTAAGAGTCTCATCTGGATAGATGACTCCAATTTCAAGTGTTTCTGCTGAATCAATTGATATATCTTGACTGCCGCTGATTAACATGACTGTTGTCTGGGGACTTACAACAGTACCAATATTTGATACCGGGATAGTTAACTCAACGGTTTCACCAGGATCCAGGTAACCATTATTGTTCCCTG
>CAZSVG010000212.1:0-2361 GCA_964610195.1 uncultured Candidatus Cloacimonadota bacterium
GTAATCACCATCAAGATAAACATCAGCAATAGTAACATTGACCAGGCCATTATTGGTTATATTGATCTCAATCGGATTTGTCGTCTCGTCTACAACAACATCTCCGAAATTGACAGCATCAGGCTGAATTAAAAGTTCTATATCACCAGTTGCCGGTAAGAAATCAGCCAAATTACGAGCGGTAATAAAATGTCCTTCAGCCCTGGAGTTGGGTATACCTCGTAACGAAATATTACCAACAGGAATAACAGTGTTGATATAATCCACATCGTAAAAAGTTGTGCGGAAATTTATGGTATTAACGCCATCACTGAGAGTATAAACCTGTCCATTGGCAAAGGTAGCGGTGCCGTCTGCTGTGGGAAAATGAACGTTATTGATTTTAACTACCCGGGACTGATATTGCATGATTTCATCGATAAAATCTGTCATGGTAATCGTTATTGGTACTATCTGATTACCACTGGAGGCTGCTTGACCGGGATCCTGAATAGGTACAAATTGAAGCATATTCGCATAAGTACCGATCGTTCCAGTTAACCCAGCAATACCATCATAGACATTATAAACCGTTCCGATTACTCCCGGGTCATCATCAATAAGAATCCCACCCGTCAGATCCTGAACAAACTTCTGATTACGAAAAGTTTGCTTAAAAGATAGAATAGCCTGATTGGAGAGCATATATACCGTTCCATCTTGGGGAGAAGCTCTCAGTGTGGCGATATCATTTATCTCTACCGGAAAGTTAATAGTATAGATTGCAATTGATATGGTACTGGGATCTAAGTCATCGGCATAACCTCGTGCTTTAATAGTCATGTTAGCATCGACTAAAATCGGATCAGTATATACTGGTGAGGCCTGTGTTGGATCATCACCATTAGTGGTATAGTGAATAGTTGCTCCGGGAGTTGTTGTCGAGATAGCAACATTTATTGCTCCATAATAAGTACCTGCCGGAGGGTTAAAAGTCGGAGCAGCAACGGCATCTTCTGGAGGCCACTCACCGGTAATCACTTCTAAAGTTGTATTAGTAATAGAACGAAATTCGATGCGCCGAATAGTCATTCCGGTTTCTACTTTTAAAGTATAAGCGCCGGTCCCTATTCCAGTGGAAGCAGCTGTTATCAGAGTTCCTCCGGTTATTGAATCAAAGCCGAGAACTACATATTTTACATCGAGATCATAGTTGATGGCATCGGGCATAATCCCACTGATCTCGAAAGGTGATGTGATAGCCTGTGCTGCCGGTAAAGCCTGAGTCTGATAATTTGTTGAATAGTCTGGTCCTAATCGATCTCGATAGCTGGCAGAGGTAGAATTGTTAGTTCCCCGTTGAGATAAAATCCACCAGGTTGTTGAAGTGGTAGAATCTCCCGGTACTTGTGGACCATTGGCATAGGCATTAGAGGTAACATATTCAGTGCCATTCCAGCAGTTATACTGATTTGTTCCGGAATAAAGGCGATATCGCACATCTGATGTTGGATATCCTCCAATAGTAACCAAGACGGCACTTTCTGATGTGGCAGAAGATAGGTCTATCTGAGAGGGACGCATCTCAATAGTAACCGTTTGGGAAAAGATAAGAGAACTCCCAACAAGAAGAAGGGCAATTATCAGTAAAAATCTCGTGTTTTTCATTCGAAACTCCATGTATTTTTGTTGTTTTATGATCGTCACAAATTCTGACTTAACCGGTAATTATTATGAAAAACACTTTACATTAGTCAACCTATTTTTTCCTATCCCTCAGAATGATAATCAACAATATAGCTGTTGCTCATCTCTATCACTAAAATCCTATCAACTAAATCATTGACATCAGGCACTGTTCATAAAAATTGATAAAAGTTTCTAAAAATTGTGAGGTTTAATGAATAATATGCTCCGAGTAAGGTTTGCTCCCAGTCCAACAGGATACTTACATGTTGGAGGATTACGAACAGCTCTCTATAATTATCTCTATGCTAGAAAAAATCAAGGTTCCTTTATTCTCCGTATTGAAGATACAGATCGTTCCCGATTTGTTGAAGGAGCAACAGAAAGTCTCTTAAAAACTCTGGAACAGGTCGGTCTAACCTATGATGAGGGACCGGGAAAAGAGGGTGATTGCGGACCTTATTTTCAATCTCAACGAACTGAAATCTATTTGGAATATGTCAAGAAATTGATCGAGAATGATTCTGCTTATTATTGCTTCTGTTCTGCTGAAACTCTTACAGAGATGCGGGAGAAACAGAGAGCAGCCAAAGAGATGATCAGATACGATGGAAGATGTCGTCATTTGAGCCATCAGGAAGTTGTGGAAAGATTAAAGGGAAAGGACAATTTTGTTATCAGAGCGAAAATACCGGA
>CAZSVG010000213.1:0-2357 GCA_964610195.1 uncultured Candidatus Cloacimonadota bacterium
TATTGCGTATTTTTATAAGTAATTTCTGTGAACATAGAATAATTTGTTATGAACTATATAATTTCAAGGAGATATGTATGAAAACTAATGTAAGAAATTTTTTATTAACTGCCATGTTTGCTCTTATTGCAGTTCTATGCCTGGCATATGATGTGCAATTTGGTGAACGACCGGAAATAGATATCACACAAGTTCCGGATAATGCAGTATATCACACTCATATTCGCATCAAATTTGAACAGGATATGACCGAGTATCTGGACAATAATCCTGTCACTTATGATGAAGAGGGGTATGCTATTTTTAATTTACCGGAGATTGATGAATTCAATCGTAGGTATTCAGTAAAAGAAGCTTTCCCTCTTTTTGACAGCCCGGCATTAGATAATCAATACCGTGAAAGACATCGTGCCTGGGGTTTTCATCTCTGGCATGAACTTCGTTTTCCTGATAATCAGGATATCAGAGAAATAGTAATTGCCTATGGTAAGATCGACTACATAGCCGTATCAGAACCGGAATATAGAAAAGAACTACTGATAGAAACCGGCAATACTAATCATACTTCTCGCTGGACTCCCAATGATCCGCAATTAGGGAGTCAATGGCATTATAACAATACCGGACAGCAGAGTGGAACTCCCGGTGCCGATATCAGTCTTTTTGCCGCCTGGGATATTGAAAAAGGTAATTCTGATGTTATAGTCGCCATTATTGATGGTGGTATTCAAATAGATCATCCCGACCTGGCAGGAAATATGTGGTCGGGCATCGGCTATAATTTTGTTAATAACAATTCTACGATAATCCCTCATTATCATGGTGTTCATGTAGCAGGGACAGTAGCTGCAGTTAATAATAATGGTGTTGGTGTGTCAGGGGTTGCCGGTGGTTCAGGAAGTAACGATGGAGTACGTCTGATGTCCTGTCAGGTTTTCCTGGAAGGTGGTGGTAGTGGTGGTTTCCATCTAGCCCCTGTCTATGCAGCAGATAATGGAGCTTCGATATCACAAAATAGTTGGGGTTACACATCGGTTGGGTATTATGATCAGAATGTTCTAGATGCCATAGATTATTTTAACCTGAATGGCGGAGGTTCTGGTCTGAATGGTGGTATAACAATTTTTGCTGCCGGGAATCAGAATACTACCGGACCCTGGTATCCCGGATATTACCCGGGATGTTTTTCTGTAGCCGCTACTAATAATCAAGACCAGAAAGCCTGGTATTCTACTTATGATACCTGGGTTGATATCTCTGCTCCGGGAGGTGAAACCAACTCAGTTACGGCACGAGGAGTTCTTAGCACCTATTCAGGCAGCAGTTATAGTTATCTGCAAGGTACTTCTATGGCTTGTCCCCATGCTTCAGGAGTGGCAGCCCTTATAGTTTCTCTTGCTTATGGTTACCTGAACGCTTCTGATGTTGCTGATATTTTAAGAGATACAAACGATGATCATTATGCTGCAAATCCCGGTTATATAGGGATGTTAGGGACAGGAAGGTTGAACGCCTATAATGCCTTAGGAATGACTCTGGGTTTCATGGATGGGGTTATGAATCCGCAGAGCTTTAGTGCCCAGACACTCAGCATAAGTCAGATAAATTTAAACTGGGTTCCGAACTCCGATAATGATGAAGTGATGGTTGTCTGGTCTCATAACGGAGATTTCGGTGTTCCTGTTGAAGGTGTTGTTTATAATGTTGGAGATTATATTACCGGTGGTGGAACGATTCTTTACCGGGGTAGTAATACTTCTTACAGCCATATCAATCTGCAGTCTGGTACCAATTATTATTACCGGGCATTTTCTTATGACGGAGATTATGTCTATTCATGGGGAAGATCAGCACAGGCCAGAACAGAGGCCATAGTTGTTTTCTCGGAAGATTTTAACGATTCAACATCATTACCCCCCGGTTGGCAGATTATCGATAATCAGGGGAATGGACAGGTCTGGTTAATAGGAACAACAACCGGTGGTCTTTCTGGTACTACAGGTAATTATGCTTATCTGAACAGTGATGCTTATGGTTCAGGAAATTCTCAAAACAGTGATTTAATAACACCAACAATAAATTTGACTGAGTTTTCGGAAGTCTATTTAACATTTAATCACTATTTTAGAGCATATACAGGATCATCAGGTACTCTTTCTTATAGTATCAATAATGGAGTATCCTGGACAACAATACAAACATGGACAGCCTCGACAGGAAATCCATCGTTCTTTATCCAAAGTGTCCCGGAAGTAGCAAATCAGGCTCAGGTCAAATTCAAATGGAATTATACCGGTTCCTATGGTTGGGTCTGGTGTGTTGATGATGTTGTTATCGAAGTTGGTGGTGATGCAATA
>CAZSVG010000214.1:0-2343 GCA_964610195.1 uncultured Candidatus Cloacimonadota bacterium
TTCGGGGTCCGGTTTCTTTCCCCTGGGATATGGTTGATGATCAGATCCTGATTAAATCTGACGGATATCCTACTTATCATCTGGCTAATGTAGTAGACGACCATCTAATGAAGATCAGTCATGTAATTCGTGGAGAAGAGTGGTTAAGCAGTACCCCCAAACATATCTTTCTCTATGATGCGTTTGGTTGGGGAAAACCCCAATTTGCTCATCTTCCGCTCTTGCTCAATCCTGATAAAAGTAAACTGAGCAAGCGACAGGGAGATGTTGCTCTGGAGGATTTTCTCGCTAAAGGGTATCTACCAGAAGCCCTGGTGAACTTCGTGGCACTACTCGGCTGGCATGAAGATTCTGACCGGGAGATTTTCAATCTTTCCGAACTGGAAGAGGTCTTCTCTCTGGAGAGAATAACCAAATCCGGAGCTGTTTTCGATCTGGAAAAACTGAAGTGGATGAATGGTCAATATATCAGAAATATGTCTCTCGAAGATCTGGCAGTAAGATTACGTCCTTACCTGGAGAATGAACATCTCGATATCAGAGATCAGCAAAAATATCTGAAAGTGATCGAGTATGCCAGAGAGAGAATAACTCTGCTTCCGGAGATCATTGAGCAATCGAAAATGTTCTATCAGGATTTAACCTTTAATGAAGAAGATCTGCTCATTCTGGAGAGTGAAAATGCCCAAAAGTTATATTCTTACTGGATATCAGCTTTGGAAGGAATGAGTTCGGTTACAGAAGATACTATCGAAGAACTTATAACGAAGAGTGGCATTGACCTCGGGTTAAAAGGTAAAGAACTCTTTTTCCCATTAAGATTAGCTCTTTTCGGTAAAGTTCATGGACCAAATATCCCGGCTTTATACAAAATTCTGGGTAGGGATGATTTTGAAAAAAGACTGTGCGAAGCAAGCAAAGCTTAGATTCATTCCTACATAACTAATATCTAACTGACAAGAAGTTCACAAAGTATAACCCTTGATAGATATGGAGTTAGATGGTTGTCACTGAGAGTGCCAATTTGTTAGTCAATAGCTCATAGTGATAAATTGATGTAATATTAAAGATTTAAGGAAGTTTTCCATTAGACAGCAGGAGAAAAAATGAACGAGAATAGTGATCGGAACATTACTGAAGAAAAAATGAAGAGTAATCACATAGCGGATTACAAAACCCCACCAAACTTCATCAAGAACATCATCGAAGAAGATTTGAAAAACAACAAGAATGACGGAAGAGTGCATACTCGTTTTCCGCCTGAACCGAACGGTTACCTCCATATAGGGCACGCTAAATCGATCTGCCTGAATTTTGGTACCGCTGCAGAATATAATGGGCTTTGTAATCTACGTTTTGATGATACCAATCCTCAGACCGAGAGTCCGGAATATGTAGATTCCATCCAAAAAGACATCCGCTGGCTCGGTTTCGATTGGGAAGATAGACTCTATTACGCTTCCGATTACTTCGAACAATTTTATGAATTTGCGGAACATTTGATCAAAACAGGCAAAGCTTACGTCTGCCAGTTAAATGAAGAGGAGATCAGAAAATATCGGGGAACCGTAAAAGAACCGGGTAAAGAAAGCCCGTATCGTAATAGGCCAATGGAGGAGAGTCTTGATCTATTCCGGAGAATGAGAGCAGGAGAGTTTCCCGATGGAAGTTACACCTTAAGAGCTAAAATCGATATGGCTTCAGTAAACATGAAGATGCGTGATCCACTAGTATACAGAATCAGGAAAGCTCATCATTATCGAACAGGCGACAAATGGTGCATTTATCCGATGTACGATTTTGCCCATTGTCTCTCTGATTCTATTGAAGGGATAACCCATTCTCTCTGCACCCTGGAATTCGATAATAACCGGGAACTCTATGACTGGTTTCTGGATCAACTACCGGTAAAATATCACCCTCAACAGATTGAATTTGCCAGATTAAACCTGAATTATACCGTTATGAGCAAAAGAAAGCTCCTTACACTCGTTGAAGAGGGTTTTGTCAAAGGATGGGATGACCCGAGAATGCCGACCATTGCCGGATTCAGGAGAAGAGGATACACTCCCTCATCGATTAGAAAATTTGCTGAAAAGATCGGGGTTGCCAAAAATGATAGTGTGGTCGATATTGCTCTTCTGGAATACTGTCTAAGAGAGGAATTAAATACTCATGCCTCTCGAGCTATGGCTGTTCTAAATCCTTTGAAGGTGATTATTACCAACTATCCAGAGGGCCAAATTGAATATCTCGATGCTGTTAACAACCCGGAAAATCCTGAAAGTGGTTCCCGCAAGATACCCTTTACAAAGGAGCTTTACCTCGAAAAAGACGCCTTTA
>CAZSVG010000215.1:0-2338 GCA_964610195.1 uncultured Candidatus Cloacimonadota bacterium
TATTAAACTGAGTCCCACAACACTGAGCCCCATTACTGCCCCAGAACGAAAAGCGATTTTCAAGCCTGAATTTAAACTGCTGCGACAAGCCTCTGCTGTTCTCCCGGAGGCATGAGTGGCTGTTTTCATCCCAATATAACCGGCAAAACCACTGAAAAAACCTCCGGAAATAAAGGCAAAGGGTGCCCATATATGCTGAACTTTGAAGAAGAGAGCGAAAAAAATATAAACAGCAAAGGCGAAGATAAAGAAGATGGCAACAACCTTATATTGTTGCTTTAAATAAGCCTTGGCTCCGTCTCTTATGAAACCGGCGATCTTGACCATGGTCTCATTTCCTTCTGGTTTGCTTTTCATGGATTTATAAAAAAGATAGGCGAACAATAAAGCGCAAATAGCACCTATCGGGGCAATTATAAACCAGAGACTCATCAGGAATCCTCCCTAAATTGAAATGGAATTCATTTATTTAGAATTTAACTATCTTGTCAATAATTAAGGTTTTAGGTAGCAGAGCTGAAAGAGTAGAAATGGTTTGACGAGAAAGTAATATCTAATGTAGATTTTATTGAATATAGTTGATGTTAGTGACTTATACACAGATCCATAACTCTGTTTGTAACAAATAAATGACCATCTCAGTTAAATATGTAGCAAAAAATAATGGTTAGACCCTAGGACAGAATTTAGTAGATGAAATAGGGATTGGAGGATTTCAAATGGAAAAAAGAAATTTGGTAATAATCAGTCTGGTGATGTTATTGATGCTATCATGGCATTTAGAGGGTCAGTATCCACTGACCAGTGAGGGAAAGAGTCCGTTTGTTGATGTAGTCAAGAATGTCCGGGAGAGTGTTGTTCATATCCAGGTGGAAGCAGAGATAGAGGCTCGTGTGCCGAGGGGGAGATTCCCATTTGATGATGATCTGTTCCGCTTTTTTTTCGGTCCGATGCCGGAAACACGGAGATCTGTTTCAGTGGGAAGTGGATTCATCTTTCACCAGGATGGTAATGAGGTATATATATTAACTAATAATCATGTAGTTGATAAAGGGGATAATCAGACAATAACAGTAACTCTGGCAGATAAAGCAAAGTATCGGGCAGAGGTGGTTGGTCTGGATCCGATGACGGATGTGGCTATAATCAAGATAGAAGTTCCCCGTCATGAAAATGTAGTAATTATTCCGTTAGGTGATTCTGAAAATCTCGATATAGGAGATTGGGCGATAGCTATAGGTAATCCGTTTGGACAGCTCGGGCTGGATAGAACGGTCACAGTCGGAGTTATCTCAGCCACCAGTAGAGCTTCTCTCGACTTCGGGGATAGGTCTCCACTATATCAGGATTATATTCAGACAGATGCGGCAATTAATCCCGGTAACAGTGGAGGACCGTTGTTAAATATTCGTGGGGAGGCGATCGGTATTAATGCGGCTATCACCAGTACGAGTGGTGGTAATATCGGGATCGGATTTGCCATTCCGATCAATCTGGCAAAAAAAGTGATCGACGATTTCTTACAGCATGGCCGGGTAGTGAGAGCATATCTGGGAATATTACCTCAGGAGATAACTGCCGATTTACAATTAACCCTTGGTTTAGAGCAGATAGGGGGAGTATTAGTCGCCCAGGTCGAGGAAAATACTCCGGCAGCTAAAGCAGGTCTGAGAAACGGAGATGTAATCATCAAGCTGGATGGACAGGAGGTAAGTAACGTTCCCCGATTCCGGATCATTGTCGCTAACTCCGAAGTCGGGAGGAGAGTTCCGATAACAATTATCAGAAATAAACAACAACGGACCATCTACGTTGAATTGGCTGAAATGCCTGGTGAAGAAGTAGCCAGAGAAGTTGTTGAACCGGATAAAGCACCTATGTTAGGCCTGGAGGTGCGGGATTTACAGAGTGAATTCGCTACTCGTCAACAGATAACAGCTGACTATGGAGTGGTTGTTGCAGCAATAGAAAGTAATACTCCGGCAGCTCGATCCGAATTAAGAGTTGGTGATGTCATTCAGGAGATCAATCACAACAGGGTTAATGGAGTGACGGATTTCGAAAAAATGATGACTGATGCCAAAAAAGAATATGAAGAACAGGGGAGGAATATAATTCTTCTTTATGTACTCAACAGGGATGGAGCAAACAGGTATATAACCATAAATTTAGCTGAATAGCAGTTAGAAACAGGTCTTTTTCAACTCTTCGTAAATATACAGGACTGCCTGAACGTAGGCATTGTTGCGATTGTAAGCAAATACTGCGTTCCGGCGGTCCTGTTCTGAGTTCATCGTTGATTCACGCAATCCGTGCTTAAAGAGATAGTTCTCTATAC
>CAZSVG010000216.1:0-2332 GCA_964610195.1 uncultured Candidatus Cloacimonadota bacterium
ATTGCTTTAGTATCAAAAGATAATCCGGAACAAATCATTGCTGCCCGGAGAGGAAGCCCGATTATTCTGGGAATTGGTGAAGATGAGTTTTTCATCGCCTCGGACATCAATGCGATCATCATTCATACAAAGAAGGTTATATATTTACATGACAATGAGATAGTAATCGTTAACAGAGATGGTTTCGAGATCTCTACCATTGAAAATGAAGCTGTAGAGGCAAAGATATCTATTGTTGATTGGGATGTATCTTCCATTGATAAGGGTGAATATGAACACTTTATGTTGAAAGAGATCTTTGAGCAACCAACTTCTGTATTTAATGCCTTCCGGGGAAGATTGATAGAAAGACTGTCTACTACCAGATTAGGTGGTCTAAATATGACCAACGAAGAGTTAAGAAGAATCAAGGGGATCCATATCATAGCCTGTGGCACATCCTGGCACGCCGGAATGATCGGAAAATACAGTATTGAAAATCTGGCCCGTATTCCCGTAAGTGTGGAATATGCCAGTGAATATCGCTATCGAAATCCGATAATTCCCGATGATACAGTTGTTTTTGTCATCAGTCAATCCGGAGAGACCGCCGACTCATTGGCAGCGTTAAGAGAGGCTCAGGCGAGAGGGGCAAGGGTTCTGGGAATCACCAATACGATCGGGAGTACGATAGCCAGAGAGTCAAATGGCGGTGTTTACATGTATTCTGGGGCTGAAATAGGGGTTGCTTCCACTAAAGCTTTCACATCTCAAGTTACTATCCTGACTTTACTGGCAATTTTACTGGGCAGGATGAAAGATCTTTCTCCCGCTTTTGGAAGTACCTTCATCGAAGAACTAAAAAATATTCCCGATAAAATCCAGCAAATTCTTGATAATTGTCAACGGATTGAAGAAATATCTTTCCGGATAAAAGATGCCACTAATGCCCTCTATCTGGGTCGGGGAGTTCATTACCCCGTTTGTCTGGAAGGGGCACTCAAACTGAAAGAAATATCGTACATTCATGCCGAGGGGTATCCCGCTGCTGAAATGAAACATGGACCTATTGCCCTGATAGATGAACATATGCCGGTCATTGCTATAGCCAATAATGACGGTATCTATGATAAGGTTGTATCTAATCTGATGGAAGTAAAAGCCAGAAAAGGGAAACTAATCATTGTAGCAACTGCAGGAGACAAAAATATCAAAACCCTCAGTGAAGATGTTATCTATATTCCCGATACTCTAGATATTTTGCAGCCTGTTTTATCAGTCATTCCCCTGCAATTATTGGCCTATTTTGTCGCCAATCACAGAGGTTTGGATGTTGATCAACCACGCAACCTGGCCAAGAGTGTCACTGTTGAATGATCAATCAATTGCTTCAGATTTGATGATTATTTTCTTCTATGAAGACTGAGGGAACGAACTATTATCAGACCGAGGGGATCATCATTAAAAGGGATCCCTATAGGGAAAATTCTCTTTTCTGCCGCTCTCTGACCAGAGATTATGGGATAATCAGTTTGGTAGCCCGAGGAGTATTCAATGAGAAAAGTAGCTTCACCGGACTTCTGGAACCTTTTTCTCAGATCCAGATGGAGCTTTACCGAACTCAGAAGACCCAGATATATACCATGAGAACCGCTCATCCGATAAAAATCCATCTTCAGAAAGTTAGATACCGGGATGCCCTACTTGCTCATGCAGCTGCAGAATTACTCTTCCAGATCGAATATATTATCGGAGAGAGTGCCGATTATTATGATCTGCTGATCGAGTACCTTAATTATCTCTCCAGATCGGAATATCATCCATTTCTAATTTTTATCAGATTCATAACCAGATTGTTAATCCTGCTGGGCATCTCTCTGGAAATGACCTGTACCCGTTGCCGCAAACATCAGTTTAGCTACTTCTTTCCTCAGGAAGATGGCTTTCTCTGTAATCTCTGTCATCGACCTGTTCTATCCGATAACCTTCTGAAACTGAAACCGGAGACAGTGGCAATTTTAGACAATATCTACCGGTTGAAGGAAATACAGAACCAGGATATTACCGGAGAAATAGTGGAAGAGATTAAAAATATCATTCTCATTCATCTGGCCAACCATTATAATAAGCAGTTCCACCTGAAGAGCCTGAACGATTATCGGTAGGAATTTATGGAGATCATTATCAGTCATTCCAATTGCGATTTTGATGGATTTGCCTCCATGCTGGCTGCCTCACTCCTTTATCCGGAAGCAAGATTGTGTCTGACCGGCTCTGTGGAGGTCAATCTGAAAAGTTTTCTGGAAAGATATCATAACAAATTCAACCTTTTGAAAGAAAAAAATATCAATAT
>CAZSVG010000217.1:0-2326 GCA_964610195.1 uncultured Candidatus Cloacimonadota bacterium
GATCATAATATCAATTCGGGATTGGGTAGTATTGTTGCGGATAGATTGTTAGAACTGCAATTAAATCCCCGACTCATCAAATTCGGAGTCACCGATTATGCGCTCTCCGGTAAGTCGGAAGATGTTTTCCGTTATGCCGGGTTGGATAGTGATACTATTATCAGTAGGATAGAGACCGTTTTTAATAAAAAGTAAATCAAATTCAGTTTCAGTCTAACCTATTCCAGAAAATTATAGTATTTTCTAACCGGTTGTTTGACCTTCCAGACGCATTTCAATCCTTTCTGGAAGACCACAAAATCGTCTTTTCCAAAACGATAAACACCTTCAGGAGTCTCTACATCAACCTCTCCCTCGATTATCAAGCACTCTTCTACACTGTCATAATACCAGTCAAAACGAGATATCTCTTTCTCCCAGATCGGCCAGCTTCGGATTCCACGTCTGATAATTTCTTCTTCTGATAGCCTTTTTATTTCTATCATAGCCATACTACCCCCTTTAAATCAGATAGTCTATGAAAAAAATTAAAAGAGACGGGGAATTCCCCGTCTCTGTACTTCATTATTTACTCTTGCTACTGACAGCCAGATTCTTGATCAGAACCGAGGGTGAGTAGCATGATTGGGTATTGAATAGGCCATCATTACCAACCTTTTCAATATCTTGCATGATCCGGAAGAAATTTCCGGATATGGTGAAGTTGGATAATCCAGTCTGTTTGATCCCGTTTTCATACAAAAAACCTTCAGCAGCAAGTGAGAAATCTCCAGATATGGCGTTTGCTCCGGAATGAAGCCCTTGTAAACTAACCACTTCCATAACCTTTTTATAAGATTTCAGTAGGTCTTCGGCACTGTTTTCCCCATCCTGAAGAACCAAATTGGTTGGTGCTACTGTCAAAGAGCTTTTATATCCTCGAGAAGCATTACCGGTTGATTGGGCTTTGTCAATGGTTGCTGTTATTGTATTATGCAGAAAACTCTTCAAAATACCATTTTCAACCAATGGAGTTGTTTGAGCTGGATACCCTTCCGAATCGAATGGTGAGGTTGACATCCCATCCGGATGAAGACCATCATCGATGATAGTAACAATCGGACTGGCTATCTTTTCTCCCAATTTTCCTTTCAGCAGGGACTTACCCTCCTGGATGTTTTTTGCAGAGAAGATTCCGGAAAAGGTTGCCAATAAGGAACCCATAGTTTCATTATTTATAACTACGGGATAGGTTCCCGATTCAGGAGCCGGGGCATTGAGAAGATCAATTGCCTGTTTGACAGCTTTTTTAACGAGTCTATCCGGATCTATTTTACTGAAATCACGAGTGACAATGAAATCACTACCCGATTTCTTATCATCCCCCTCCTGTGCTAAAACCATCACAAAAGCGACGCAATAATTTGCTTTAGCTTCTTTATTCAACCCTTTACTATTGGCGATCTTGGTGTAGTTGAAGCCATCATTATAAGCACAATAGGGAACATTGAATATCCTCTTATCGGCTGCCAGGGCCAGAGATTCCAGCTTCTTTGCCAGATTGATCTTATCTTCTACCTTCACATTATCCAATTCTTCCGAATAAATATTCAGTTTCTCATTGATGTCGGGGAATTTCTTGAAAAATACCGGTTCTTTGCTTTCCACGCATTCACTGTTTGCTATTGCTTCATTGATGATCATCTCAAATGCTTCATCACTGAACTCTTCAGTATAAGAATAACCTACTTTCCCATCTCTGATGACTCTGATTCCGAGTCCCAGATTGTCGGCATAATTAAATGATTCCACATTCTGATTATTGATCCGCACAGAAAATGATTTTCCACTGGAGAGGAGGATCTCAATATCATCCACTCTGTTCTTGGCTTTTTCAAATATAGTATTAAATTCCTTCTCGTACATGTCTCCTCCTTCTATTCTCTTCCGCCGACAATAATCTGGTCTACCTTGATAGCAGGTTGACCGACGCAGGTTGGAACACTACCGCTTATTGAGCCACACATTCCTTCCGCTAAATCCAGATTATCCGAAACCATACTGATCTGATTAAGGATCTCTCCCCCGTTTCCGATTAGAGTGGCACCTCTAACCGGTTGCTCAATTTTACCACTCTTGATCAAATAACCTTCTGCCACTGAAAAGTTGAAGTTACCGGTTCCCGGTAGCACTGATCCTCCACCCATCTTTTTGGCATATAAGCCATAATCGATTGAGGCAATCATCTCTTCGAGTTTGTCATTTCCCGGGGCTATATAGGTGTTTCGCATTCTGGAAGTGGGAGCAAATCGATAAGATTGCCTTCTGCCACTACCGGTTGAAGGCA
>CAZSVG010000218.1:0-2323 GCA_964610195.1 uncultured Candidatus Cloacimonadota bacterium
ATTATTTATCTTTGTTGCCACATTGCTAAATGCTGAATTCAAGCCTTATGGAAGTGCCCGGATTGGTTTCTGGTACGAGAATGAGAATGAGGATTGGAGCAGTACTGGCGAGAGTGAATTGAGTTTGAATTACTTTTTACAGAGTAATAGCCGTTTTGGTGCCCGTTTTGATAATAGTGATGTTTCTGGTCGAGTTGAATTTGGTGGAACCGGTAACATTCGTTTATTATACGGAAAGTATAAGATGTCCGGTTGGTCTTTGTTGGTTGGTCAGGAACAGAGCAAAGTCGAAATGAAAGCCAAACAGATCTGGGGTTCTGATAAAAACCTGGTAGAATGGGGAGCTATAGACGAAGGTCGTAAGACACAAGTTCGTATTGAAATCGATAACGGTTTATACATCGGTTTTATTCAACCGGAAAAAGTTAATGCTCAGGGATCCGGCACCAATCAGGACAAGAAAGTACTCTTGCCCAAAATCAATCTCGGGTATGAAGGTAAATTGAGTGATGATATTAAATTCCATGGAACTTTGGGGTTAAATCATTACACTTACAACGAAAATGCCGGAGATCTAGATCAAGCTGTCCTGGCCTATGTATTGGGATTATTATTTGACTTCAATTTCGATCCTTTAATGCTTCGTGCCCACTTTAACTATGGCCAAAACACTAAAAACTATGGACTTAGTGCTGCCGTTCCGAATACAGCAATTTATGATGCCGAAAAAGATGAAATAGTGGATGTTATGACCATGGGTGGCTTTGGAGAGGTATCATTTAAAATATCTCCTAATAGCATTCTTACCACCGGTGTTGGATATGTAACTTCAGATTCAGATAGTTTTGATAATGCCGATAGTGCTATGGCTCTTTACTTACAACTTGAGCATCGCTTACACAAGAATTTCCGTTTGACTCCGGAAATCGGTTATGTAGATAAAATGAAAGATATTAACGATAGCGATCAGGGTAATATGGTTTATTTTGGGACACAGCTAAGAATGGATTTCTGATGTGTCTCCTCGTAGGAGAAGCCCGGGAGATTAATCCCGGGCTTTTTTTTATACTGGAACTTAGTTAGATTTTTTAAAATTTGTATTTCAAAGAGAGCTGGGTAGCTATCCCTGGATTTCTACCACCGATGAAGTTTGGACCATCAAAGAGGAGAGCATCACTTAGAACACCGTCCAGAGTGAAGTTCCTGAAGTTAGCAGCAAATCCCAGAGAAACATTGAAATTAGATTCATAATAGGAGTACTTATCAATAAGAGTTGTAGTTGAACCAACAGTACGGTTCTCTTCATAGCTCTTGAAATGATATTGCTGATAAGCACCTACTCTACCTGTGAGCCAGGAGTTTATTTTCGATTCAAATCCTACTCGATATTCGGGAAGAATAGTTGCAGACTCTTCAACTTTATTAACTATCTTATTTCCTTCTGCCGGAAGATATTCATCTTCACTCGTATCTTTCATCAAACCAAAAGGTCTGAGAGCTAAGACGAGGAGGTTATTTTCATTGATGTAATAATTAATCCCGACTCCAACACTGAAATTCAGTGATGACAGATCAACCTTTTCAGTTGAATCAAGAGTGTTCTCATAGAATTCTTTATACTCCGTAGAGAGACTACGCATCTTCATGTCAGCAATAGCCATCAGAGAGAATTTACTCTCTTCCATGATAAAGTATCTTCCATTGAGATTTAAGATCATTCCGCCAATATCGCCTTCATCCCTGGTACTTTCATTTTCCATTGAACCGGTTGGTAATTGGATTGATAATCCAAGGTCAAACAGATCATTGGAATAACCACCTAAAACTTCCAAGAGCATCATATTGATATCGAGTTCTTCATTATTTGGATAAGTATATTTCGCCCTATCCATAGCCATGCCGAACCCGGCTCCGAAATTCTCCATGAAACCGAAAATAAAGTTGATCTTATGATCTAATGTAATATCATTCCATTGTCGATATGGTTCATCATCAAAATCGATATCCAATAATTGAAATTCAGTTGGAACATTAAACCTAAAACCAAACACATTGTCATAGAAAGGAACATTTCCTCCGACAGTCCAGTTACTCTTATCGTTCCAAGATCTCATTTCTGCAAAGACAATTCTGTTGTAGGCATGGATAGTTCCAGGGTACCTCATTACATCAGTATCGTCTCTCAGAAAACCATATACTCCTCCCATGCTATTCATTCTGCTTTCAGTTGCAAAGGCAACAGTAATGAATAACAACAAAAGCACTGCGAGTCCGATTAATTTAACACTTTTCATCTTACCTCCGTGTGTTAGTTCTCCTCGTT
>CAZSVG010000219.1:0-2319 GCA_964610195.1 uncultured Candidatus Cloacimonadota bacterium
CATTATTAACTAGCACTTGGCGTAAGGGATCATACCCCAACCTTTCTATGTCATTTCTAGTATCAATAGCTATTATAGCTTCTTTATCAGCATTCAATAAAATAACATTGGTAATCCAGAGAAACCGAAGATTACTAACCAGTCCGGATCTTTCCATTTCCTCAAGGATCCCTCTAATCTCCATTTGAGTTGTTTCGCTGAATTGTTTAAGGGTTGCAATAGTTTGCTCTCGTCTTGCCTGTTTGTTCAAGTCTATCACTTCATTGTACAAAGCATTAGAATCATATTGCTCTTTCATAACTATAATGACCGGTAACTTTTCAGTCGGATCAGTAATATTGCGAAAGGCATTATTCAGATCATCAGTTGCCTTTTGAAAAGGAACTGCCATTAAACTCGTTACTAATAAAAAACCAAGCATCATAAGCAAGGTTATTTTCTTTTCCATCTTATCTCCAGTAATCAGTTTATATAGATCTCAAAAAGCTCTTTAATAGAGATAAAGGACAACCCGTAGTCACCCTTTTCTCTTCCATTTTAACATTATTTATCTTTTCCATTTCAAATGAGTATTAGATCTATCACTATCCTAAGCCTCTTGTTTCAAGTAATAATGATCAATACACAAAGTTTTTAAAAATCCCCTCCAAAAATGGAGGGGATTCTAAGTCATATCATTAAAACGAATTACTCTCTGTTATCTCTAAAATCACTTCTGTGCATCGGATAAATTGTTGAAGGGAAAGAGGCGGGAATCACATCCGAGGAAGCTGTGACTTTATAGAACCTTTGTTCGACCACAGGCTCTGTAAACTCATTATTCATCACTGCAGTTAGTAAAATCCATTCACTATCTTCAACAAAGGGATTATCTGTAACATATATTTTATACGAATTCGCTCCTTCCACTAAATCCCAGGAAAGTTCGGCATAGCCGTTTATGATTTCGATATTTAGATTAGCAGGAATTGGCAATTCTGGAACGGAAGTTACAGACAATTGCACATTATCGATATACCAGTAATTAATATTCCAGCTATAACCATCGAAGACCCAGGCGAAATAAAGACTTTCCGATGTCACGTCTTCCATTTCTATTGTAACAGATTCAGCAGGAATACTACCGGTAGGATTAATCTCCCAGATCGTGTTCCAATTGGTCTGATCAGTTGACGTTTGAACTTTAAGAGAATATGTCCCTGAATAATGATTAACCATGTGTAAAAATGATAGTTCCATACTGGTAGTATTCTGAAGATTAATCAGGGGTGTTATCAATCTGAAAACATCCGTAAGAGATGGGTTCCAGTAGAATCTCATCTCCGGTGCTTCTCCTCCTGCAAAATCAGAACTGGCTGCTCCCCAATGACTATGGGTTCCAAACCACTCCAGAGGTATTTCTCCTTCACTCAATCCGGTAAAATCTTCTTCGAGAGTCAAATAGGCGTTCGTAGGTCTTGCTGTTACAATATTCGATCTCTGAGATTCACCCTCAGTATAAACCGCCTTCACATAATAACTATAAGTTACCCCATTGACGACATTGGAGTCAGAATATTCAGGCTCGAGTACTAGTGTTGCATTTATCATTACTGAATCACGATAGATATTATACCCGAGTGGAGTTGCTGTTTGAGGAGCATTCCAACTAAGATAAACTAATCCGTCACCAGGGATGGCCATCAGATTAGTCGGAGGTGGCAAAGATGGTCCTGCTTCATCAATAAATAGTAATCTGATCTGTGGTTTATTACTGCTGGTAGTATTCGTAGTTTGATTAGTTTGGTCTGTTGTATCCGACCAGGAGTATCTGAAACCATCAGTTTGAGTAAATATTCTCAGTTGTCCTGAGGCATTATAGGAGGGAACCATACTGAAGGCAGTATCGATGAGAATATTATCACTTCCGTTCCACTCGAAAGGTGTATCAAGCAATAACATATCCCAACCGCCAGCTGTCGGTGTATAGCTAACAGTCGAATAGACTAGTTCAAATGGACCATTATCGTGTGCTGCAGCATTCGTAGCAGTAGTATGTTTGATTCTGATAATAAAATTGGGTAAACTATGTGCAGGTGTTTGATGAACATAGAAGCCAAGATGGGTTAAAATACCGGGTCCGAAAAATCCGGCAGCGTTAATCTCATCAACAGTATAGACCATTTGGCCACGCAAACTCCTATACCAGATATTTATCGGGGCTGCAGTCGAAGTTCCATTAACATTGGTGCCTGTTCCAATAGTAACTTCACCGGGAGGGGGAATAACAGTCATTGATGCGGGAATATTAACAGCACTTCCGGCATTATTATTGATGAT
>CAZSVG010000220.1:0-2299 GCA_964610195.1 uncultured Candidatus Cloacimonadota bacterium
AAGAAATTCATTTTATACCCCCTGTCCTTAATCACCACTACCGAGGTAGGTTCTTTCTATTCCGAGCATGATCTTCAATGAAGTTGCCGTCATACCGAGTCCCACCCCCAGGGCAATACCACGTTTAGCCGCCATGTTGGGAACATTGAGGATCCAGGTGGAAGTTTCCGGAATCCAGCGGCTGATAGCCATTCCGATGGGGACCTGGGCAAGCATCACGATAACAGCAGCAACCAATAGAACAGTCGCCTCCATTGATCTTGCCCGGAAAGCCTTATAAGCAGCAGATGCTATGTAGAAGGCCAGGAGTGAAAACATGGTGGATGCCATGGGCATCTGCATATTCTTGAATATCCACATGTAAGGAGTTCCCTCTTGTGTTCCCCAGATAAATCCGGCCAGAGTTGTCAATACCAGTGCCGAAAGAGTTACGATGCTATATTGCCAGTTGGGCAGACGACGTGATATCTTGGCCCAATGAACCATGAAAAGGCTCATAACTCCCAAGACAACGGCAAATGGAGTCATGGCTCGAACCCAGCTTAACCACCACTGATAGAAATCCTGCGATATTTTATGGGGTATAAACGTATGAAATACGAAGAGGAAGCAGAGAGTAATTATTATAATTAATGGTATCTGTCTTTTCATTTCCTTTCCTCCTATTTATCAGGAAATATATTAATAAAGAATGTTGCATGACTGGTTGATAGAATAGTTCCCACTATTATACTTAATAGTATCAGGAACTTGGTCACATCAACGGCTTTCAGGGTTCCCATCATCAAAGGTTCCCGGGATAGATAGGCAGAAGCTCCGTATAGCTCTTCTCCAATCAGAGTATAGTCACAGGTGGTAATGAAGAAAGGAATCTGAGTAACGGCATCTGAACCGGCAATCTGAACCGCTCCGATGGAGTTGCCTGTTTCAGTCATAATAAGTGCTTCGGCGAAGAACATCCCCATGTAGAAACAGGTGGCACACTTTTCTCGCACCATTACCCCGTTAACACCCGCCACGAAAGCGAATTGATCGGTGGTGATGAAGAACACACTCGTTTTGTCATAAGTATCAGGACGCCCGGCTTCATAGTGAGCCTCTTTGACAATTTCCTGGGCTATTGGCAGAACTATATAATCTCTCACCGGTACAATAATTCTGGTGTCGTATTCAGCTGCTTTGGTGGCCACCCGGCCCAATATAGCCAGACCTGCCAGAGTAGCTACATCATTTATCCCCGATAATCCCGGTTGATAGAGAATAGGCCGGCCCATTTCGGTAGCACGACCGATAGCATTATCTATCTCCTGAATACCGGCAATCGGTCTGATATACATGTCATGTCCCTGTTTGGCTCTCTTGACCATATAGAAGACCAGGAAGGCAAAGATCAGAGAGGCGATCAGGGTGGCTAAGCGATCGTTATTGAACCAGTTGGGTTCCGGGAAGAAATAGACGTTACCCTCTTCATCCTGAAAAATATCAGTCTCGACAAAACGGGCAGTACCATCAGTTTTCACAATCTTGTATTGGAAAGTTCGTAACTCTCTCTCTCGGCGTTCAGCGATGAATTTCATTCTGGCCCGATCATTTGGTTTATTATTAGCTTCCTGAATGAACTCGTAGTCATTGGCTGCCAGTAAACCCTGATAGTGATCAATATACATCTGATGCTGGGCTCTTTCCTCTTCTGTTTCGGCATTATCATAAAGCTCGGTGTATTTATCTATCTCTTTCTGATAGTCCTCCAGATTCTTCTCCACCGTTGATAAATAGATGTTGGTAAAGACCGTTCGTTTCTCTTCCTTATCGATGAAGGCGTTAATTCTGGTATCTACCAGAAGAAGGTTCTTCTCGGGATAATATTTGGGGGTACCTTTAAAAATAGAAGCTTCGTAACGAATATTATCATCAATTTCTCTGACAACACCGGCAGCCCGGGCACTTTGCCGGAAAATCTGGCCTATATAAGGTTTCTTATATACAACATAATTATAGTCCTGAACCCTTTCACCACCTAAATATAATTCCTTTGGACGGTAGGTCAGATAGTCTAAGTCAAATTCCATCTCCTGTGAAAACACATAATCTTCCGGAAGTTGCTCACCATATACCCTGAAATGCATCCTGAATTTTATTCTGCGTTGTTCATTATATTCAGGGGAATTGATAGAATACTTGTCCGGTAAAGTGATATTGAATCTTAGATTCTGATAAAACTCATTGATAGTCGTTATATGATTATCATCATCATCATAAACTTCAAAAAAGATGCTGCGGATTTTGTAATCTTTATTTC
>CAZSVG010000221.1:0-2285 GCA_964610195.1 uncultured Candidatus Cloacimonadota bacterium
AGCACGTCTGGAAGATTCTGAAAGGAAAAAGACAGGTATTCCTTCTCTGAAGGTTAGTTATAATAAGGTCTTCGGTTACTATATTGAGGTAACCAACACCCATAAAAGCAAAGTTCCTGAATATTATATCTGTAAACAGACTCTGGTTAATAGTGAACGTTATATATCTCCGCAATTGAAAGAGTACGAATCCAAAGTATTAGGTGCTGAAGAACGGATTAAAAGCATTGAATACGAACTTTTTCAGGAGATTAGAGAGCGATTGCTTCTCCAACTCCCCCTGATTCAGCAATATGTAGAAAAAATATCCCTTCTCGATGCTCTGACTTCTCTTGCTTATCTGGCTCATTATAATAGTTACTCCCGCCCCCGATTTAATCAGGATGGTATTCTCGAACTGAAAGAATGCCGTCATCCGGTGATTGAAAAACTCCTGACCGAAGAGAAATTCATCCCCAATGATGTCTCACTCGACGATAATGAGTTCAAAATAATCCTCATTACCGGACCCAATATGGCTGGAAAATCAACCTATCTACGTCAGGTGGGGTTACTGGCTATTATGGCTCAGATGGGTAGTTTTATCCCGGCAAATTCGGCCAACATGCCGATATTTGATAAGATCTTTACCCGAGTCGGTGCTTCTGATAATCTTGCCATGGGACAGAGTACTTTTCTGGTCGAGATGATCGAGACTGCCAATATCCTCAACACTGCCACCCCCCAATCTCTTATCCTTCTCGATGAGATCGGACGGGGAACCAGTACCTTTGATGGATTGAGTCTCGCCTGGGCAATAGTGGAATATATAGCCGGCCAGAAGAGAATAAACGCTAAAACCCTTTTTGCCACTCACTATCATGAATTGACCGACCTCGAAGAGATTCTACCCGGAGTCAAGAATTTCAATATCGCCGTAAAAGAATGGAACGAAGAGATGATCTTTATTCGGAGAATAGAGAGAGGTGGTGCTGATAAAAGCTACGGAATTCAAGTTGCCAAATTAGCCGGTATTCCCGATAAAGTAATAAAAAGGGCCAAGCAAATTCTCCATAACCTGGAAGAGCAGGAACTGAGCCCTCAGGGGTTGACTGCCACTGTTAAAAGACAACTCAAAAAAAATACCGATCAGATTGATATTTTTGAAGTTCTGATCAATCAAAGTGATAAAAATGAAGCACTCCTGGATGATTTAAAGAATGCCGACCTCAATAATATGACACCCCTGGAAGCTCTAAAATTCCTCCAGGCACTTCAGGAAAAAATCGAAGATTGAGTAAGATGCTATTAAAAGTGTTTATTCCGTTCTATTTTTCTGCTCTTTCCGATTCCCCTATATCTCTCAGACTTTTGTTTTCATGATCTTATTTTTATCAATATGACATCTTTTAACTATAGCACAAAAAATAAAGTTATCGGAATAGATCTTCACGGAACACTCCTCAACAAAGACTGGTCTGTTTCTCCCGATTCTTTACCGGATCTGTTAGCATCTTTATCCGATATCAATCTCCACAGCCATATTTATATCTGCAGTGGTAATGATCTGAACTTCGTTCAAGAGGTTCTTCCTGCTCCAGTTAGAGAATTTATCGATGGCTACATTTTGGAGAATGGTTGCGTTTTCAGTGATGGGAAAAAAGAACATCTATTAATTTCTCCTCAGCAGGTTAGCATGATAAAATCTCTGCAAGAAGATCTGCATCAGTATCAACTACCCGGGGTCCTCTTTTACGGTCATAGATTGGGTACTATCAGTCTCTTTACTAAAGATAGAGATCGTGGTGTATCTCCTCATAATCTCTTTCTCTATCTGAAAGATTATCTTAAATCCCATCACAGCTTCCATGATATCCATATCACCCACTCCGATGTTGCTGTTGATATCCTCCCTGAAGGTAACTCCAAATTTAACGGATTGTCCATGGTTTGCCCTCTACTTCAGATTATTGCCATCGCTGATTCTTGTAACGATTGGGAGTTTCTCTCTCAGGCAGATTATAGTTTTATCCCTCAAAATGCCTCTCCTCATCTGGAGAAAAAATTTCTACTACATGGATTTAGTATCAAGCATCTTACTACATATCAGCACGATAAAAACAATAAAACAATTTATAAAAGTGATCAACCATATACTCTGGGAGTCATCGAAATCCTCCAGAAAATAAACCAGCAACAAGAATAACTTCCTGAACAATTTGATTCTCTTCAACCTCAGGGGAACCTTGTAGTCGGCCCGGGCCGACTACAAGGTTCCCCAATGGTTTGTTAGCATAAAATAGTTT
>CAZSVG010000222.1:0-2272 GCA_964610195.1 uncultured Candidatus Cloacimonadota bacterium
CCTGGGAGTTGAAGTTGATCTTGCCAGAGGAGAGCTTTCTCGTGAAGAACAGAAGCAGGCTGCCAACCCCTGTTTCACAAGCAGTTCAAGATTTGAACTAACTTATCGGAGGAAGAAAATAGTTGGGAGTGCCCAAACCAGAAACAAGACTGCTTTTCTGCAACACGGATCCATTTTAAGAGTTCATAATCAAAAAAGAGTTGCCGACTTTATTCCCTTTATCTCCGCAGACGAGAGATTAAGATTGTCTAACCTCTTGGAGAGGAGAACAATCTCTATAGAGAAAATTTTAAACCGGCAGTTCAGCTTTGAGGAAGTTGTGGATAGCTTGATAGCGGGATTTAAATCAGATTGGCAGGGTGATATTTTTTTTCTGGTTGATAAACCAACGATAATTGAGATTAACTCTGCCAAAGAACTTAGCTTAAAAAAATACTCCACCAACCAGTGGAATAAAAAAGAGATAAAAACTCAAAAAGAGTTTGACATATAACTAACAATGAAGAGATGTTGATAAATAAGATTATGAATGCAAATGTAATGATAATTAGGGAGGAATTTTGATGGAGAGAAGAATTATATTCGCCATCGTGTTACTACTTTTCTCGGTAAGTTTAATTTTCGCTCAGACTACGGGTAGATTAGCGGGCAGAGTAACTGATACTGATGGTAATCCTGTAGAATATGCCAATGTCATTCTCCTGGGAACCGACCCGTTAAGGGGGGAACAGGCAGATGAGGATGGCAGGTATATCATCATAAATATACCGGTTGGGACTTATGATATTCAAGCCCAACAGATGGGTTACAGCCCAACAACCATCACCGGCCAGAGGATCAATGTCAACGAGACGGCAACCCTGAACATTCAGATGGTCCGAAGTGCGGTTGATATCGAAGGGTTGGTGTTCACTGCTCAGAGAGAAATGGTCGTTGCCGACCGAACGGGAACCAGCCGGCAAATCACCCAGGAGACGATAGAGAATATCGCCGTGGACAGCATTGAGGGGATAATTGCCCTGCAAGCGGGTGCGGTTCAGGTAGGTGGCGATCTCCATATCCGTGGTGGCCGTGCCAATGAGGTGGTCTATCAGATTGACGGGATGTCGGTCTCTGATCCGGTTGACGGTGGAACAGCGATGACCATAGACCGGAATGCGATTGCTGATATGGTGGTCATGACCGGAGGCTTCTCGGCTGAATACGGGAATGCCCAATCGGGGATCGTCAATATCGTTACCAGGGATGGAACGAGTGAGTATTCCGGAAGTGTGGAATTGATCTCCGATCATGTGATCATTGACGGAAGCAATTCCGATGAATTAAAAGCCACCCTGGGTGGTCCGGTGTTCGGTCCGTTTGCCCCCTCGCTGAGGAACAGGCTGACCTTCTTCTTCAATGCAGCAGGTTTATGGCATGATTCCCGCTACCGGGACTATTATATATCCCATCCGAACAGCGACCTGGTCAATATGGTTGCCGATTATCCCCGTTTCGATCCCTATGAGGACAGAAACTCTTTTCTGCTCTTCGACCTGGGAGAGAGAAATTTTAACAGCTATAATGCCAATTTGAAACTGACTTACCGGATCAATCCACGACAGACCTTCTCGGTTGCTGTTCGTGGTGATGAATCGAAGATGAACCCTTATGATCATTCCTGGCGGTATGCCCTGGAACATTATGCGACTGTCGAGGACGAGATGCGGCAATATCTGGTAACCTATGACCATATGATCAATCCCAAAATGAACCTCAATGTCAAGGGGAGCTGGTTCAGAAAGGACCGCTTCCAGGGACCGAGCGGGATTGGAAGAGACGACTTTTACCAGATCGACCCGAACTATGTTTATAATTCTGATAACTATATCTCCGACCTGGAGGGGATTATTTTCCTCGATTCCAATCAAAGCGGGGTTATCGATAATCCGTCTTACGGATACATCGACAGTTCCTACTGGGCTTTCAGGGTCTTTGGGACAGAGACTGAGAGAGCGATCAGGGGATTTCGCGCTCCGGGTAGCTACTATTCAACTTTCCTGGACGACCGGACCACATCCGTTACCCTGAGAACTGACTTCGAGTATCAGATGAGCCTGATCAATAATCTGAAAACCGGTTTTGAGATTACCAATCACGAGATCATCAAAGACCGGCTCTTCAATCCCCAGAATATCAACCGATTGAGATTCGACCAGTATCTGAGATCCCGCGGTGAGGTAATCGATGTCATCCCGATATATGAGAACCCGACCGATCCGACCAGCCCAGT
>CAZSVG010000223.1:0-2269 GCA_964610195.1 uncultured Candidatus Cloacimonadota bacterium
GGTTTTGCGCCGTTAGCTTGTACGCCGGAGAGTTTTTCTTTGTTACTTTCTTTTGACGGCACAAAAGAAAGTAATTTAAAGAAGAAAAAGCCGCAGAGTTTTTCTTTGTTTCGTTGGCTTCGCCGCTCTCGGAAGCAGCCACGAGGAAGCTAATCCCTCGGGTCTTTTGACGGCACAAAAGAAAGAACATAATAAATAATTACAATTACCATGTCAGTTGTAACAGATACACCCTTCGATACATTCTGCTGTAAAGCACGGCAAGAGGAAAACAGCAGAACACTCAGGATGACATTAATATGTAACATAGACTTTAGTCTGTGGATTGTAACATAGACTTCAGTCTGTGATTTTTTCCTTTCTTAGCATCACCGAGTTTTGTGTCAGGCAGAATGCTATCCCTGACATGGAGCGGAGCTCCATATAACCACACCGGGTGCGCCCAGCCCCCGTAAGTCCATGCTCAGCAGAAACTTCTTGACAAAAATTGATAATAAAATTAAATTAAATCAGTCTTTAGGGTATCCAGAAATCTTCTGCGGTCTTGAAGATTTTTTTAGAAATATGTTGATTGATGAATACTTTCGGACGAATAACCAGAGAGAGGTTTATATGAAAGTTTTTCAGAAATTTTTTGTCGTTTTATTGAGCCTGTCGGCTTTGCTTATTTTTAGCTCACCGCTCTACTCCTCCTATCGTAATGGTCAGGTCACAATAACCATAGAAAGAGAGGGACAAGGGTCAGTCATCCTGAATGGTGATGATATAATAACCGAATTCCCTACTGACAGAGTATTTGCAGTTGGAGATACTGTCTCATTCTTCGGGATTCCGGATCCTGGATGGAAATTTGTCAGTTGGAAGGTTTACAATCTTGATGGGACAAGCACTGATAATGTCCAGGAAGAAATTGAATTGGCTGTTGAAGAGATAACCAGGGTTGAGGGCAAGTTTTATCCACAGAATCTACCCCCTCCGGCAGATACCCCTACTCCCGCCGACGGGGCTGCTGATGTTACACCGGGCGGTTTATTCGGTTGGATAAACGAGACGCTTATTCAACCTATCGTTTACAGATTCAGGATCTGGACCGGAGGCCGGGATGGAGAGTCGAGAAGCTATTTCGAGGCGGTAACTCCCGTAAACTCATTCAGCTGGAGTGACATTCTTAATGATCCTCAATGGAATACGATCCCCTATTGGAAAACTTTTGAGTGGCAGGTGATCCCCACTACTGACCCAACAGATCCAAGTGCTGATGCTATTTTCTGCCCCATCTGGACCTTTACAACCATTGCCGCCATTCCACCCACAGGATTGGATATCATTCTCGATGGAGTTTCTCTTTATGTCAGTCATAACGGAACTGCTCTACTTCCCTTCGATCCGGATCCGATCATGCCCCCGACTCAGCCCGACCTGACCCTGGCCAAATTGTTTGCCTTTTCGGTAACCTGTGCGGAAGATATTGATATTATTATCCAGACCGATACCATGTTTGGCTGGTACTATCAGGACGGGAACTGGTACGGTCCGATCCTCAATACCGATGGATCCCTACTCTATGCGATCAGTTTCGGAAGATCGGAAGTCATTCTTTACGGTGGTAATGATCAGACTCTCCCTGTCGAACTCACCTCTTTTACCGCCACCCTGACTACCGACAGATCGATACAACTCCAGTGGATTTCCGAGACCGAGACCAATCTCCTCGGTTATCACATCTATCGCAACACGCAGGAGCTACTCTCTGAAAGTGTAGCCATTACCCCGGTGATCATTCCGGCAGCCAATACTTCTGCCACCACGGTTTATTTTTTCGAAGACCTGGAAGTTCAATTCGGTTTTACCTATTATTATTGGCTTGAATATCTGCAGATCGATCTGACTCACGGCTTTTTCGGTCCTGTTTCGGCGAAGTTAACCGAAGATACGATCGAACCACCGGAATTCTACCTCGCCAAACTGATCATCAACTATCCCAATCCCTTCAATCCGAGCACGATGATCAAATATCGCGTCGAAGAGAATACCCCGTCATTGAATCTGAAGATCTATAATATCCGGGGTCAGGAGATCCATTCTCTGGTTGATGCTCCTCACCTTAAGGGTGATCACACGGTTCTCTGGAACGGCAGGGATAAAGATGGTCAGGAATGTGCTACCGGGATCTACTTTTGTCGTTTGGCCACCCCTTCATCGACCAGGGTGCATAAGATGATGCTTCTCAGATAGATTTTCTTTCTCCGCCTAATTTCTAGGTAATCAA
>CAZSVG010000224.1:0-2266 GCA_964610195.1 uncultured Candidatus Cloacimonadota bacterium
CAACCATCCAAATATCTTACCGGTGGGACATACTCCAACGAAGAATATACTATTTTTCGCCGTTCAGTCAATAATTACAGAGATTACAACGAATACCCGGTTTTAATTGTAAATCATGAGAATACTGTTGGTTATTCTGAACATGTTCATGCCGATCAGTCGAGTTTCATCTTATATTATAAAGGTAAACAGCTTCTGATAGATCCCGGTTATCGACCCAGCTGGCAGAGTTATAACATAGCAAGGGAATGGCTCGCTTCTCCTTTCGCCCATAATTTGATTATGGTTAACCCTCACGATGAATGGTATGAATCAATTAGTGACTTCTCAATTACTTATTTGGAAGAAGAAGAGTTAAGAGCTGATTTTTGGAATCTTTTTGATAATTATGATGTCTGGAATGATCCTCATAATAACAATCCCAACCATGCCATTTTCAAGTATAAGAGTTTCGAACCGATTGGCGTTAAGGAAGGTAATTATGCAGAGATGTTTCTGGCAGAAACTCCCCAGAATCCTGCTTACAAAAATTACCTCATCTCGAATGGCAGTATTAACCATTTGCAGATAGAATTAGTCTATGACCACCCTCAAGAAAACTATCCACCTGAAAAGAGAGATGATATCATTACTGTTAGGAGGAACTTCTATGCACTCGGCCTGGAATCGAACAACCCTTATTTTATTATCTTTGATGAGATGATAAGTTCCGATCATTACGTCGAAAACCAATTCATGAATCAGTTACATTTTGCCCTCTATCCTCGCCCCGAAAATAATGAGTATCCAGGGATGACTGATAACATAAACGATCCCTCACTGTCTGAAGGGATTTTCACCTATACTCATTTTGAAAGTGATACTTTCCTGCACGGAGTTATGGGAAGTATCGGGAACGCAGTCTACACTGTGCGCGACTCTCTTCCCCAGGGTTTATTTTATGGAAGGATTTGGGGTGAGAGCGAAGAGCATCCGTTAAAACCACCTCAATGGGTTCATAAATGCTTGCGAACATATATCACTACCAGAGGTAATGAAAGTTTTTTTACTCTTTTAATCCCATCCGAAGCAGCATCTAATCAGATTGAATATGTCCGGAACCATGCAAATGGATTTGGGGTCAAATTTGATACATATAATGATGATCAATACAAAACATATGCTGCCATTGGTGATGGTAGTAATGATTTCGATTTTCCTGACGATCAGATAAAGTTTCTGACCGATGCGGAGTTCTTTCTGTTGGAAATCAATGATAGTAATGAACATCTCAAAAAACTCATTTTGTATGGTGGTAACGATTTTCAGATCAATATCTATGATCCTGATAATCAAGAAAGCAAAATGATCTTCGGTTCAGATGATCATTTTGAGGAAGTAATGGCAACTTATGAAGATGGAACCCTGACAACAATATTTAAAACCGAACAATGTTGCCGCCCGAAGTTTGCAATATTAAGAGCCGGAGTAGAACCAGAGAATTTTAAATCCAGTTCATATGCCGGAAATGATTATCATGACCATGTTCTCGCTCTGGCATATGATGATCAGTATTTTTATGTAAACTATACCTACAGTGAATTAGCGGCAGCAGGTCTTCTTGATTCGGGAGTAACGATCTATGATGGCCTCTATAAAGAATTGATAGGAGAATAAAGTCGATCTAATCAGAAGGAAGATGTTATTGGTTTAGCATTCAACTTGTTAATATTTTAAAAATCTTGACATTAGATTTGCTCATCAATTTTTTCAGCTTATTAACAGAGCAGGATAATTAATGAAAAAGTTATTCGCTGAAGAGACCGTTCTCTTCATTAGTTTGATAAAATGGTTTTTCCTGGCATCCATTATCGGGCTTATAGTAGGGATCTCAACCACAATCTTCCTCAAATCCCTGGAATGGGGAATAGGGATAGGACAGCAACAGGCCAGATATTATATTCTTCTACCACTTTCTCTCTTTTTGAGTTCCCTGATTATTAAAGTCTTTGCTCCTGATGCCGGAGGACATGGCACAGAAAAGATCCTGGAAGCCATTCATAAACGATCAGGAAAAATGAAAGCTTCCGTTGTTCCGATCAAGCTACTGGCAACTGTTTTAACCATCGCTACAGGTGGATCTGCAGGAAAAGAGGGACCGGCAGCCCAGATTGGATCTGGACTCTCCTCACTATTCGCGGATATTTACAAATTCAATGATAGAGAGAGAAGAAAACTTGTAGTTTGTGGGATCAGTGCCGGTTTTTCGGCTGTATTCGGAACTCCC
>CAZSVG010000225.1:0-2242 GCA_964610195.1 uncultured Candidatus Cloacimonadota bacterium
TTTCACATCAGCACAAGCTTGGGGAGCTGACATGATCTTTAATGATTTACGCAGAAAGATACAAAAAACTTAAAAATATCTGAGAAAAAGTTCGTCTTAATCATCTTAATTAGTTCAGATATGCAAACGAAAATGATACACTGTTAATTGTTTGATGTTTTTTAATTTGGAAGCTGTTGTCTAGCATTGTCATAGGCTGTGACTAATGTAATAATCTATTGGGAGCGAAGAAATATGAACGATTTGATGGAAAAAGCAGAATTACTTCAGAAATTGTTGATTTCAAGAGCAACAGGTGAAGCTCCAGATAACAGAGAGTATCAAAATCTTAGGAAGTTATTTTTTAACGTTCCAAGATTAAAAGCGTTATTGCCAGAATTTGTAAGAACCTATAGAGATCTTGATCATTAGCCATTGTCAATAGCATTTTAAAATGGTACAATTTGGCAGTTTAAAGTGGTACACTTTTCGTTGCCTGATATGTTTGAGCCTGAAGCAGTTCCCGATAATTGTGACATGTTGGTTTAAGAAGTAAAAGGTCTAGTATTCAATGACAATATAATCATTGACCTAATCATATACGACTCGTATATATATTCATCATTGGTAAAATGTCGATGAGAGAGAGTAATGGCTGACTGTTGGTGGCTGCTGCTGCGTTCGGCCTGCGGCCTCACTACGCAGCAGCCACCTCGATTGTGATCGCTGTTTGCATACCGTATCAACAATTAAGATATGAATGTAAGTTTATGAACTAAGTGGCTCTCTAATCCGAAAAGAGTGGCTCAATTTTTGCGTTGAAGTGGCTCTCTTGTAGCGTACACTATGCTCTCTCGCTCCGAAAAATCCAATTTACTGAGGGTTCTTTTTCGCTCGCTCAAAAGCCCCCTCAGTAAATTTCAAAAGCAAAGAAAGTCGGTTGTAAAACAATGGACTAATCAAGTAAGAAAGTGGTGCACTTTTGAGTGCCGAAAGTGGTGCACTTTTAAAATAACGTTGACAAAATGTTCACATTTCAACAGATGCATATCTAAATTAGAAGATCTGGCAGGATAAAAGGGTTAAATCATATGATCTTGCCGGTATGTAACATTCAGTAGCACGGAAAACAGGCTTTTCTTTGTCTCCCCTCTTTTTGTTGTTGGAAATAACTGGAAATAATATCTCTCATTCAATTCTACCGAGATAAGAGAAAACTATCGAAGTATTGGCCTCTTTCACTTTAACCCTGATATTCTGATTCAATCGGAACAGATTTGTCCTTTTCCTTCCTTTCAGAGTCATTGTCTCATCATCTAAAACGTACACATCATCTTTAAGATCGTCTATGGGGATATACCCCGTTACCGGGAGTTCCTCCGGTCGCAGGGATACAACGATACACTCTTTTTGGAAATTCACTATCAACCCTTTATAGATCTTGCCTGTCTGATCTCTCATATACCACTTTCTGTATCGCTCTTCTGTCTCACGTCTCAGATCATGATTGATCCTCTCCGCTCGGGAAGCCTGAACAATTACCCTCTCAAGGATTGAATCCGTCAATCCCGGTCTCTCTTTTTTGCCGAAATAAGAGTCATTCAGAATGTATTGCATCGTGAGGTCACCAATCCTGTCCAGTGGAGAAGTGCAGCGGGTATAATTCCTCAAAGCAAGACTGAAATGCTCTTTGCCCTGCAGGGAATATCGCTCCGGAAAAATAATCTTCCGGGCAAGGTAATAGAAAGTGACCGAAGTGCCGAATAATTGGAAACTGATAGCGCTCTGGAATGTGTGTGCTGGAGAACTCCTCTTTTCGACTTCAATTCCATAGGATTCAATCAGTCGCAAAATTTTCTCCATATCTGCAGCTTCAGGGCTCGGTTGATTTATGTAAAGCGCCGGGATATTATGGATATCCAGGGTGCGAGAGATATATTCATTGGCTATCGACGAAGCATTGCCTGTGAAACGATTTGCCGTATCCTCGTAGAAAACATAATCATCCAATCTAATTAATCTCCCGGCTTCATCGAACTCGACCCACCATTCATCCTCGAGGAGGGAGATGATTCCTCTCCTCTCTCTGCTGCCGTTGTATTTCCTGTTCATATAATGATGAAATATTGAAAACCAGCTGTTCAGGGTTTCTTCTAAATTCCGTGGGTGGGATATCTCTCTCATAGCATTCAAACCTTCATTGAGGGAAAAAACATCAACAAAACTGAGGTTATAATCGACTCGAATAATCGATTTGTGAAAC
>CAZSVG010000226.1:0-2238 GCA_964610195.1 uncultured Candidatus Cloacimonadota bacterium
ATTTTTAAAAAGTTGTATGATAATGACCAAAAAATTGATCCTGATTTGATCGTTCCCAGGCCGGAACTTTCGATTATGGAAGGTGCTGTCACTCCCTGGGGTAAACTTGAAGAGAAGAAGCAATCATGGAATCTCAGAATTCTGACCAACCTCGCTCTATCGTATAATTTTTCCCTCAAAACACCATGGGTTAAACTCCCTGCAGAAATAAAGGAGATCCTCTTCTACGGTTCAAAAGGTAAAAAGATAAAGACTCTCTGGGAAAACAGAAACGGACATGGTGAATATATGATCAAATATGAGGGGATCATTCCGACTATGAAGAGAAGAATGCACGAAACTTCCTCGGAGGGGATGCGACGCTGGTATCTGCAGTTTATCTCAGATAAGCCTTGTGAGGAATGTCAGGGGAATAAACTCAGAAAAGAGGTTCAATCCGTTTATATTGACGAGGAAACTATTATTTCACTTTCCCACAAAACAATTTCCGGTTTGTACTCTTTCATGAACGCCATAAAACTCGAAGGAAACAGAAAACTGATTGCTGAGGAGTTACTGAAAGAGATCGGAAACCGCCTTACATTTCTGCTTAATGTCGGTTTGCACTATCTGACCCTGGATCGTCGTGCTCCCTCTCTATCTGGTGGAGAATCGCAGAGGATCAGGTTAGCCAGTCAAATTGGTAGTGGCCTGGTCGGAGTAATGTACATCCTGGATGAACCAAGTATAGGTTTACATCAAAGAGACAATCATCGTCTTACTGAGATGTTATTGAAACTGCGAGATATCGGTAATACCGTATTTGTGGTAGAGCATGACCGTGATATGATGTTGGCTGCGGACAGAATTTATGATTTTGGACCTCGAGCCGGAATTTATGGAGGTCAAATAGTAGCGGAAGGTGATCATCAGCAAATAATGAAAAATGGCGAGTCCCTGACCGGGAAATACTTATCCGGTGTTCTATCCATTCCTCTTCCTAAGAAGAGAGTCCCCCCCGATAAACGAGCTATTCTGATCAAAGGGGCCAGACAGAATAATCTTAAAGATATTGATATCGTGATACCTATTGGGATTTTTACCTGTGTTACCGGGGTATCTGGTTCCGGAAAAAGTTCTTTGATCAATCAGATCCTTCATCCGGCTCTGGCAAATAGATTGAACCGAGCCAATCTGAAAGAGGGTAAATATACAGAAATTACCGGGTATGAGAATCTGGATAATATAATTGCCATTGACCAGCAACCGATCGGAAGAACCCCTCGCTCCAATCCAGCTACCTATACCAAGGTTTTTGACCCGATTCGAAAACTATTTGCCAGCCTGCCTGCCGCCAAAACCCGTGGTTATAAAGAGGGAAGATTCTCTTTTAATGTCAAAGGTGGCAGATGTGAATCTTGTGAAGGGGCAGGTGTGAAACAGATCTCCATGCATTTCCTTCCCGATATCTATGTTACTTGCGAAAACTGTAAGGGGCGTCGCTATAATGCGGAAACTCTCAAGGTCAGATACAAAGGGTATAGTATTGCCGATGTTCTCGATATGGATATCCAGGAAGCATTTAATTTATTTGAAGCTATTCCGATAATTAAACAAAAACTCCAGACTTTGATTGATGTCGGACTCGATTATATGAAGTTGGGGCAGCCTTCCACAACTCTTTCCGGTGGTGAAGCTCAAAGGATAAAGTTATCCCGGGAACTGAGCAAGAGCAGTTCGGGGAATACTCTTTATATTCTTGATGAACCTACTACCGGCTTACATTTCGATGATATCAACAGACTGATGAAAGTCCTCTTTCGTCTTTCTGCAATGGGTAACACAATTGTTGTAATCGAGCACAATCTCGATGTCATCAAATGTGCTGATCATGTAATCGATCTCGGACCGGAAGGGGGGGATGAAGGTGGTTTTGTTGTGGCAACAGGGACTCCGGAGGAAATCTGTATAGAGAAGAAATCTTACACGGGACAGTTTCTGAAGGAATGTCTTGGTAATTAGAAAAAGATTAACCTTAGTGTAAAGGGTTTAAAGGGGAAGTTTCTATGAAAAATATAAAAGCATCATATCGATCCGGAATGATTGTTGGAACGTAGTTACCTGCTTCCTGGCGTGGATTATACACTACCCCAATGGCTCTATGGTCCCAATGACTGTTAAGTTGTGAGTTTAAACGATCTTGGTCATTGAATAGGATATAAAAATCACTATCTGAAACCTCTTTGATCAGTGCTTCCC
>CAZSVG010000227.1:0-2224 GCA_964610195.1 uncultured Candidatus Cloacimonadota bacterium
GTCGTTTCTCTTTCCAGAAGTCAAAGGATTGTTGATAAGGTTTATAAACGTAATTGGGGCAGCTTACCAACTTAACATTATTATACTGCTTACATTCGTTATAGCAATGTTCACATAATTTATTGACTTGTGTTTTTTCTTTTACCTTCATTTCTCGAATTTGTTTTCAAGTTCATAGTTTTTGAGGAAACTCTCTATTAACTCCGATAATTTAACATCACTCAGATTTTCATCCTGAGCTTTTAATTCGGTCAGAAAATCAATCAAATCGGATGCTTTTAATTTCTCCCAACGACTCATATCTACAGGCAGGCTGGCCATTCTCTGTCTGTTCATTTTTTCTATTCTGCGTTCCTCTTCCATGATCTGTTTCCAATCCGGACCTTGATTCTTGCCTGGTCTTTGTAATTCATCTTCTTCCTCGGCATCGATAACACTGGTCCCCTCTTGATCATCCCGTTGTAAATTAGCCACAGTAGCAGCAAATTCTCGATACAGGTTGTCCGGTAAGATTCCGAGATCTTTTAATTCCCGGTCGGTAAAGATTTCCCTGATCGTTGGATCATAATTAAGTTCCGCTGAAGAATAGATACGCTCTTTTAACTCATTTAACTTGAAGTGATATTCCTCTCTTCCTTCAGTCTGATAGAGATGCCAATAAGCAATATAGGCGGCAAAATAGTGCCTCTGAGCCTCATATAGTTCAGCGATAGTGGCTGTTAATGATATGCTGAATTTCTTATCTACCATTGTCTGCATAAAATTTCTCTTTTATATTTTCTAATGTCTTTGGACCTATTCCCCTGATCTCCTGCAAATGGTCAATATTTTTAATGCGTCCCTGTTCATTTATAAAGCTAATTATGCTCTCTCCGCGAACTTGTCCTATGCCACTGACCTGCATCAAATCTTCCAGAGTGGCTTCGTTAATATTGATCATAGTAGTCGGATCAATGGTTGCCACTCTCACTGTTGTTTCTGTTTCGTCAAACTTCCCATTTATGAGGGAGTCTTCCCCGAAATATCCTCTGATCCTTCCCAGAGTGATCTCCCCGATCCCTCTGACATTGATCAGATCATCCACTACGATCGGTCTGTTCTCATCACGGTATTCGATGATCGCCTGTGCTCTCACGATTCCGATACCCGGTATGGTTTGTAACTCCCTTTCTGTAACAGTATTGATATCATATCTCGGTTGAGCAGGTTCTCTGATAATTACCCGGAGAGAATCCAGTCCCTCACTCTCTGCTTCTAAACCTGTATAATGGACTCCTATCCCGATTATCCCTGTGATTAGTAAGAAAAAGAGAATATTCTGCTCGGCAGGGGTAAGATAACTCCTGACAAAATTTCTAATCCTTACCATAGATCAACTCCTTGAAAAGAGATCCGAATAGCCGGAAATTAGCAAGAAGCTGATCCGGTAGAATTTCTTCGGTCTCTTCCTTGTCGTTTTGGAGTTTGATTACATTCAATTCACTATAAAGTAATTCTTCATCTTTGAGCAGTGTCGTGGTTTCTATTCTTTTTTTGAACTCTTTCCATCCTAAATTCTCCGCCGTTGTCCATATTCGATAGACAATATAGGGTAGTTTCTGGTAAGAATATTCATCAATCGGTAGAGAAATCTCTGCTGAAGGATTCAAACAGAGATAGACCCCCACTTCCGGCTTCGGTTTGTCATATCCTGCTATCAATTCGCGAAATGCGGGACTGATACCATTTATTAGATTATCTTCGTTAACGGAGTCTAGAAAAATGAGATCAACCCCATATTGATTGGGTATGGAAGTCGATAACAGCCTCGCTGTTTCAAGCTGCAGGGAGATACCAAAGGACATCTGTTCTATTTCTTTTTTCCGGTTATCTGATCTGCTTATTCCGAGACCGGAGTAATTGGACACCAACATAATTCTTCTGCTATGCTGGGGATAAAAACGACAGACGATATTACTTCCCTTTTCTATGATATCTCTCGTTTCCCTTGAAAACTCGATATCTTCGATTATCCCCTCACCTCTTCTGAGCTGATTCATAATATAATTATGGACGATCTCATCAACATTGCCATTCTCAAACCTGGTATAAAACTCTAACAGCTTGTCGTAATGGATGAGAGACTGCTCTGCCCTGAAAGTAACTCTCTTCTGGCAAGAGCCCAGGACAATGATCAAAACAGAGAAAATGATAAAGAACTTGATAACCTTCATAGTACACAACC
>CAZSVG010000228.1:0-2221 GCA_964610195.1 uncultured Candidatus Cloacimonadota bacterium
CACACGACCCCCAGTCGTGTACGCTACCCGAACTGCGCTACATCCCGACGCTATATCCAAAGTTTCGCAGGAAAGCAATTTGACAAGTTTTTTTTGTTCGATTTTGTTGTTCTACTGATAGTAAGAGAATCGGATGAAAATAATAAAGAGGTTGTTTTGAGTGTCGTATCTTTAAAAAATGTCAGCCATTATTTCGGGGACCAATGCGTTTTCAGAGACATTTCCATGACCATAGACCGCGATAAGAAGATCGGTCTTATTGGAAGAAATGGCTCCGGGAAATCGACGCTACTCGACATCATAAGTGACAAACTTACTCCTAAAGATGGGATGATCAACCGAATGCGAAACGCTCAAATTTCATATCTCAGTCAATCCATGCATATTGATTCCGTGGCCCCGATGTTTGAATTTTTACTATCATCGTATCAACGAATAAACGAACTAACTCATTATATGAGAGAGTTAGAGGAGCAGATCAGCATCAATCCAACTGAGAAGAACTTGAAGCTTCTCAGTAAATATCAGGAAGAGTTCATGGCTTTGGAGGGATTTTCTCTGGAACATCGAGCTCAGGTTATCTTACAGCAACTTGCTTTTCCTCAAGAGGTCTGGCAGAGACCGGTTAATAGTTTTAGTGGCGGGGAGAAGACCAGGATCCAGCTGGCAGCTATCTTATTGCAACCTGCGGACTTATTATTACTTGATGAACCGACAAATCATCTGGATCTGAAGATGCGTAATTGGCTGATTAATTATCTGAAAGAACTTACTGTTCCATATGTTATCGTTTCCCATGACCGTTATTTCCTTGATAGAACGACTACCACTACTCTCTCCATAGAGAACAAGGGAATTGTTGTTTATGGGGGGGGATATTCATTATATGAAAAAGAATACCGGGAAAGAGAAGAGATGCTGGCCAAGCAGTATCAGGCGCAACAGAACTGGATAGAAGATACAGAGGATTTCATTCGTCGGAATATTGCTGGTCAGAAAACCAAGCAAGCAAAATCGCGTCTGAAAGCGTTAGAAAAGGTAAAGAGAGTGGAACTACCCAAACAGAACAGGAATATTAAACTCTCTTTTGAAACAAAGAATCGCTCCGGTAATATCATATATGCTTTTGAAGAAATGAAGTTCGGATTTCCTGCAAAAACTCTGGGGATGAATATTAATGGACACATCCTGTATCAGGATAGATTGGCGATCTTGGGTGATAATGGTTGTGGTAAAACAACATTCTTACAGCTTCTTTTAGGTGAAAAACAACCTTTAGGGGGACATCTGAAACGCGGTGCCAGTCTTTCTATCGGTTATTATGATCAGTTACATCTCGCTCTCAATGATAATCAAACAGTGCGAGAGACCATCTATAATGAGCATCAGGAATGGACCAACCATCAGATCATATCATACCTGGCGAAATTCGGTTTTACTGGTGATGAGATCGATAAGCTGGTTGAATTACTAAGCGGGGGAGAAAAGGCCAGATTATATCTCTCTCTGCTTATCGCGAGACAACCTAATGTTCTGATCATGGATGAGCCGACCAACCATTTAGATGTCTTTCTCATAGAATCTTTGGAGCAGGCATTGGCAGAATTTGAAGGGACCCTGATTTTCGTTTCCCATGACAGGTTCTTTATCGAAAACATAGCCAATCGGTTCTGGGTCTTTCAGAATAAGACAATCGTAGAAACCAAAAACTGGGAGGAGTTACTGCTGACTCAGGAAGATAAGCCGTTAAAAGAGCGTAAACAACAGATTAGCCAGCCAATAAAAGAAAAGAAAATCAATCCAATCCTGCTGGAGAGAAAGTTAAAAGAGATTGATGAACTCAAAGCGGATATCAGGATTAAAGAATTGGAGTTAAATGATTTAGAGATGCTCTATCTGAAAAAAGAGATTTTACGGAATTCTGAAAAGATCAAGTCTGTAAACTTCGAGATCAGCCAACTCCGGGAGAGGATCAGAGAGATGAATAATCAAGTTTCTTCTCTGGAAGAAGAGTATCTCAATTTTATCTATCTGGATAAATAATGCGAATCGGATTTACAACCTCTTTTCCCGTAGAAATTATCTTGGCTGCCGGTCATACTCCGGTCGATCTCAATAATATCTTCATAACCGGAGAGCCGGAAAAGAGAGTTTATGCTGCTGAGTCGAGTGGTTTTCCCCGAAATATCTGTTCCTGGATCAAAGGGATATATGATACGGT
>CAZSVG010000229.1:0-2220 GCA_964610195.1 uncultured Candidatus Cloacimonadota bacterium
ATAAAGAATCACTCAGGGTGACAGCCATTTGTAACATAGACTTCAGTCTGTGTATCAGGTTCAACATTCTATTATCTGATATTTACGATAAAGATCATAGAGTATCCGGTTTACATTTTTCAGACCGTGATACTTTTCCACCCAGAGCCGGCTTGCTTTTCCATGCCTATCAATTGATTCTGGATTATCGATCAATTCCAACAAACTCCGATAAAGCTCATCGCGATCATTAGCCACAATAAAGGGATTTTCCGGCAGCCAGTTCTGATAATCCTCTATCATCGAGGTTACCACCGGTAACCCCATAGCCAGCATTTCCAGTCCTGATTTTCCATATCCGGTATTACCGAGATAACTGCCGATACTGTCTATTCCTATATCACAACGACTCTTAATCTCCAGCACCTTCTGACGGGGTCTGTTTTCGAGGAGATGGAACTCGAATTTTCTGACTTTCTTTAGTTTTTCGATAACTTCGATAACCAAGTCGGTTCCTTTATACTTTCTATTAGTCGGAGAATGAACGATCCGGCAGATTTCATCGGTATTCATTTTTTTCTCCGGCAATTCAGATGAGTCATAGGGATAAAAGATAAATTCCAGATCCGGTTTTAATTTCAGATGATCATACTCGGCAGTGATACTCAGATCTGCCAACTCTTCCATCTCTTTGATGATACCTCTAACCCGCAAATCACTTCCATAATAACAGAGCACTATCTTCTTGCCGGCTGCTTTCCACTTCTTTGCCTGAGCAGAATTACGGTAGAAATCAAGTCCGGAGTCGTAGTGGATTATTTCAAAATCGTTGAGATTATACTCTTCTATAACTCTATTGACCTTTTTTCTCCTTCGCCGGTCTTCAATATTGAAATAGAGTTGCTCGGCTTGATTCTTCGGCTGGAAGTAATGACTTCTTTGAGGATCAGTTTCCCTAAGATCGTTCTCTTTTTTCTTTCGCCATTTTTTCGCCCAATTTCCTTTCGGAAGTGGAAGATCTAAGCAAATATCCTCCGGATAACCAAAATCGTTGCGATGGAGAGTCACCAGTCGAGATTGGTCATTAAACATCCTGTGCATCCGGCAGAAATCATATGGGAACCCGGCGATATTCATTACCGCTACATGCAGAATTTTTAAAGATCCTTGTTTATCCATTTTATGATAATTCTTTATCTGTTGGCAGGGATATCATATATAAGCGTGTCTCGAAAGACCCCATAAGCTAAAAATTGTTCTTTAAAAGCGATCAACCCTTCATTAACCTGCATATTGATTGAACTGGTGCCAAAGTCAACATACCGGCATCCTGTATTGTAATATTCGGTAATGCCCTCATAATAGAGACGGTTGAGGATCCGATAAGAACTCAACCCGGAGAGATAGGCACTGTAAAAAATAAGCCAGATCCCCGGTTGAACCTGCCAGTTACACATCCCCCCGACCAGTTGATTATCTTTATGGGCAGTCCAGAGAATAATATCTTTGGGAAAGAGCTTTTTAAGGTTGAGAAGTTCTTCCAGGGAATGAGTCGGAGTAGTAGCCTTATCTTCTAACGATTTTTCCATTAATTCATAGAAAGAGGAATAATCATCACTATCCTTAATTATCTTTATCTCCATTCTCTTTGATTTACCTGCCCCCCATCTGACCGATCGGTCGAAAGAATCTGGTATTTTTATATCATTATTAAAGCAGATAATGTTAGTCAGTTCCCTTTTCTTATACCTGAAACCGTGTTGTAAGAACATAAATGGAATATAATCTGAGGATGTTCGTTGATAGATGGTTGGAGGGAGGGTGATCTCTATCCCATGGTACCCCATTTTTTCTGACAAACTGAGTAAGGAGAGGCAGATCTCTTTACAATCGGCAAAGTTTAACGGATTCTGATAAACCAAACCACCCCACGAAGCACCATAATGTGAAGAGTAGATCTTCCCCTTTTTGCTCTCTTGAATGGCTCCGGGGAGCAGAGCGATAATTTTTCCCTTCTTTCTGAATACCAGAGATGCATCTTTTATTTCCTTCCGGAGATGATAGCCTAAAAAGGATTTTTTATGGAAAAGGGTTCCGTTATCCCCCTTCAGAATGTAATTATCCCACTCCTCTTCGGTTAACCCGCTTTCCTGAAAAGTTAGACAATCAATCATAATCGTTCATACCCCCGAAGGTATTCTTTTTTCTGTTCTATTTTAATAGGATCTTGGCCAGTAATGT
>CAZSVG010000230.1:0-2183 GCA_964610195.1 uncultured Candidatus Cloacimonadota bacterium
AGAAGGAAGATTAGGAAGGCGATATCTTTTCTCCGTTAGTTATTAACATGGACTTTAGTCTGTGTCCTTGTACCATAGGCTTTAGCCTGTGGAAAAGTACCATAGACTTCAGTCTGTGTCATTGTAGCATAGACTTTAGTCTGTGCAATATCAACCGGGATAACAGCTCCCGGAGCTGAATAATGCTATTTTCTCTTACTGTTCCAGGGCTGAAGAAATGATCTCGATCTCTCTGCAAGCTAACCACCAAAGGGAGATAGAAACGGAGATCTTTCTTTTAGTTCTTGACGTAAATTTTATTCAATTATTTTTGAGGTATAAGGAGGAATAGTGAGAACTCTAATTATTGCTGTTTTTTCGGTAATTATTTTCACCTCTGTCTGCTGGGCTCAGAGTGAACAAGTCCCTTCTATTGGTACTTCCTCAGCATATGTTTATTCAGGTCCAAGTGGAATTATTGATCAACTAAAAATATATACATATATATGGGGACAAGTAAGAAATCCCGGGTTGTATTTAGTGCCTGATAACACCGATTTGCTGACTCTCATCTCATTAGCCGGCGGGCCAAATGAAAATGCCAAACTGACAAAAGTAAGAATCGTAAGGTCAACCAGATACGGTGAAGAGATAATCTGGGTTGACTTAAAAGAATATATTGATTCCGGGAATTCAGATATAATTCCTATCATGAGACCGGGGGATACGGTAATCGTCTCCGGTACAACTTTTTATGCATTCGCTAAGGTAGCTGATTTTTTGTCTAAAGTAGTTATTGTACTCAGTGTATATAGCACAATAATCAATCTATCTAAATGACAAGAGAGAATTATGAATAATAACCCACAATATAATCAATATCGTGAAGAAGAACAAGTTCCAGAACAGGACATAGATTTATTAGGATATTTAAGGATTTTCCTTAAGTATAAATGGATTATACTGATCAGTTTGATTGTTGTCCTTGCCGCATCATATTTTTATACCTCGAGAGCTACAAGGATCTATCAAGCTAACGCACGAATTTTGTTGGAGACCAAAAAGCAGAGTGATCTCTTTTTTGTTGCACCTGTGTCGGGTAACACTACTATCAATAATACCATCGAGATCATCAAAAGCAGACCGGTTTTAGAAAAAACCTATGAACTCATCAGACGTGATCCCAATTTTGCAGAACTTCCCATAGCTCAATCCAACAACCCTCTTGGATATTTAAGAGGAGTTTCGACCGAACATAAAAGAGATACGGATATTCTAACCATAAATTTTTCCTCCACAAATCCTCTGGAAGCAGCATTAATACCCAATTATGTTGCCCAGGCTCTGATAGAGCAGATCACCCAATACGAACGAGCTGAACTGAACAATATTAAAGATTTCCTGGAAGATCAGGTAGAGATAGTTGCTTCCCGTTTGAGAATAGCTGAGGAAGACGTAAGACTCTATAAAATAGAAGAAGGGGTCTTCCTGCTCTCTGAAGAAACACGAGCATTGATCAACAGATCCGCTGATGTAGAAGCATCATATGAAGAAGCATTGACAGAGAGAAACATAATCAGACAGAAGATAACATATTTACGGGAAGAATTAGGCAGGCAGGATGAGTTGTTTAATGATGTAAACTCCATTATTTCTTCATCTTTGATAGAATCAGCAAGAGCAGAAGTGGTTTCCATACAGACAAGAATAACAAATCTAATTACCCGGAACGAATACCCTATAGATCATCCCGAGATTGTTCAACTAAACCGCCAGTTAGAAAATGCCCGAACAAATCTCAATAATGAAGTTCAGAAAGTGCTTGCTGTGCAAGAGGGTTCAACAGATCCTCTTTCTTACAGGGGTAGTATAACAGAAAGAATTTCTATGGCCCTGATAGATCTGAACGTTGCTGAATCGAAAGTATCAGCTTTAAGGCAAATGGTGGATGAATATAATACCGGGTTGTCCCTACTACCTGACAAAGAAATTGAATTGGCCAGATTGGAAAGAAATTATCGGACCAATGAAAAAATCCATACGATGTTAGTTGAGAAGTATGAAGATGCAAAGATTGCTGTCCAGGCCAAGCTTGCCAATATAAGACTTTTAGAAGAATCAATGATCCCCAGAAGTCCCATTAAACCGAACAAACGTTTGAATTATCTGGTTGGTTTGATTATTGGTTTAGGTTTGGGTTTAGG
>CAZSVG010000231.1:0-2182 GCA_964610195.1 uncultured Candidatus Cloacimonadota bacterium
ATACCTCTTGTAGGTTTTTTCTCCAAGTCATCAAAAGCCGGGACAAATATCAATAGCGGGGTTGTGTCCGGTATCGCTGCTCAGAAAGAAAGATATTTACAACACTATTGCAGACGATTCGCTCTATATTGTCATGACAGATACCTTCTTGAATTATCCTGGCAAAAAGGAACAGAGTATCTGTTCTTCAACCAAAGCACCAGGGAAGGATTCAGAACTACCAGGCTCACCGACGATTTCCGGGGAGGTATCAGCTTTGAACTGTCTGCTATCATGCGCAACCCACCATATTGGGGATTTAGGGAATAGTGACTATCTTGTGTACTGGTTTTCGAAGAAAGAGATGGAGAAGAGGCTCCCCGACCGGCTAAGTGACACGGACAACAATTCAGAACACCATCAGTCTTTGAGGAGAATAATGTCTGAATGCGATGATAACGACCTGATAATTTTCATTAACAAACTTAAGATGTGATCTTCTATCTCTGCAATTGCAGTTTTGAAATCTAATATCACATCGAATAATTATAAAGACCCTGATTATGAAAACTCCATCCATTATCTTCTTTATCCTGATTGTTTTGGCTCTCAACGCCTGTAACACGCAGTCAAAGAATGATTCTGAGATCTCTGAATTTATGACTGTAAAAGAGATCCGGTTTGATGAACACAACATCTCAGCATTACTTGGAATGCCCATGGATATGTTGTTAATGAATGACCTGTTAATAGTTTTGGACCACCAGACCGACAGGTTCTTTCATGTTTTTTCGAAAGACAACTTTGATCATCTGGGTAGTTTTATCAGAAAAGGAAGAGGGCCGGGTGAGGAGGTTTACATAAATCCGTTCTTTAAGGTACATGCTGATGATGAGATTTTGTATCAGAGCGAAGATGATTTGAAGGTTGCAAAAATCATTAAGTCTGAAAACTCACTTGACATGATCATTCATGACGAATATGATTTACCCGTTTCCATGCGTAACGGTGTGGATTTCTTTGTGGTTAACAACACTCTTCTTACTTCCAACTATCTGGATACCGCTTCAAGCGATTACTCTGTTTATAATATGGAAACCGGCAATTTATCTGAATGGGGAGAATCCTTTTATTTTTCAGACAAGAGTATCCCTTCGTATAACCTTCCTTATTTTAATGCAAAAATTTCAACTGTCAATTCAAAGGAGAACCTCATAGCATCAGTATTTAACCAATTCCCCATACTCAGAATATATTCTCTCGAAACCGAACAGCTGATTACACAACTGCAAATGTCTGATACTTCACATAACGTGGAGTTAATGCTTACAGGCCAGGGACAGCCCGGAACCGGGGGGATGATTAGCTATTTTCACCGTATTAAATCAACTGACGATTACATATATGCTCTATATGGTGGATTTTCAGTAATGGATCATTTTAAAGAGGGAGAAGAGCCTTATGTTTTTGATTGGTCAAAAGAAGTACATATATGGAAATGGGACGGTACTCCAGTAATGAAGCTCATATTAGACAGACCCGTTACCTCCTTTGATGTCACCCCTGATAATAAGAAGATCATTGCCACTTCAGTTGTTGACACAGATAAACTCTTTCAGGCAATAATTCCGTGGGATTAATTTCAATCCGTATCATCTGTTACTACTCCACCCGGATAGAAAGAACTTCTCGAATTCAAACAATTCCGATCGTTTCAAGCTAATATTTCTTACAAATTTGGAATTGAATTCCAAATTTGTAAATTTGTCATATGATTAAAAGAACTGCAGAAGACGAATTAAGGATACTGGCAGACCAATTCCGGGCTGTTGCCGTTGTTGGCCCCAGACAATCGGGAAAAACAACCCTGGTAAGAAGCGTTTTTCCTAAAAAAGCATATGCAAACCTTGAGAACCCCGACCTCAGGAGATTTGCGACTGAAGATCCAAGAGGATTCCTGGCCACCTTCCGGAATGGGGCAATTCTCGATGAAATTCAGCGTGTCCCTATACTTTTCTCATACCTTCAGCAGATTCTCGATGAAACGGATGAGAATGGGAAATTTATTCTTTCGGGTTCGAATAACTTCCTGATACAGGACAATATCTCTCAGAGTCTGGCTGGCAGAGTAGGCTATCTGTTTCTTCTGCCACTGAGTATGCAGGAGTCAGAAAACAATAAAACGGATATCAATACCGTAATT
>CAZSVG010000232.1:0-2169 GCA_964610195.1 uncultured Candidatus Cloacimonadota bacterium
TATCATGGGATAAAACCCTGGGTGCTGAATATTATATTGTTGAAGCGACAACAAATCCCGATCTGCAGTTTTTCGATGTTAGTTCTGAAACAGGTATTTTCAGCGAAGATGATATCAGGGTTTTCTGGAGTATTCAGATCGATGAAAATGAGCCAAGGATGTTCTACAGAGTAAAGGCATTACGCAATTTACTATAATTTCCAGGGTATAAACTTTATTTTAACTCAACTTTAATTTGATTAGAAATCGTAGGATTAATATCTCCTTGAAAACAGCTGACGTATAGTTCAATTTGTTTGACAAGTATCTAGATATTTATTTATATAAACATCCAAGATTTTCATGGAGGTGAAGATGAAAAAGATTCAGATTATAGCTCTCCTTGCAGTTACTATGTTTCTCATTTTGAGTTGTGAGGTAAAACTACCTGACAGAGTATACGAAGATGGTTCATATTGGATAGACAATTATTTCCAACAGTCGGGAGTCGTCACTCCTCAACCGGGAAGAAAGACCATTGAAGCTCTGGTTGATGGGGTCTGGCACGAATACGAGTTAAAGGAGTTTTCGGATTCTTTTATGAAATGGAATATCGAAAAAAGATTGGCAACCCTAGATAGATTCCGCAATATGCAGCCACCGGAGTTAGCAGGTCCCCATAATGGGATAGTAGCTTCTTATGGTATCAGACGACACGACACTGATTTCAAACTGAACAATGCCGTTAAAGGGATGGGATTTCTGCCTAAATATGAAAGAATTCAGGAGATAATTGAACTTCTCGCCAATTCTAAAGATGCTGACTTTTCAGAGAAGTTGAATGTATTAGAATATCTCTATGAAAATGCCGATGAAATCTTCGATAAAGACAAACAAGCCTCATTGGAACTATATTCAACTCCTGAATTTGAAACCCAAACATTTCTTAATCAGATGTCCAATCCTATCTCGACAATTGTTTTCCTCGATATCCCCTCCTTTAAATTAAAAACTATTGTTCGTCTCCTACACCCGGAAGATCCGAATCTGTCTGAATATGAGAGATTATTAGTCCGTTATGTGAATGATGTATATAGCTTCTTCCATGGTGGTAGGGGGACTGATATTACAACAGTTATCTACTATGTGGTTGAGGCTTATGACAACTCGCCCGGCAGACCGGATGCCAGAGGTTTGAGAATAGATACCGAGTAAAATATTTTCAATATATTTTCTTTGTTATACCCTTAGGGAACCTTGTAGTCGGACCCATCCGACTACAAGGTTCCCTAAGGGTTGACCAGAGAAATAATATAACAATCCAAAGTAAAAAAGCTAACTGGCCTTGCATGACGTTAAGTATGTATAACTCAAGACCTAGCAGCCAGTTAAGATAAACTATTAGATTGTATGGCTAAGGGGTAAGTATGCTAAAAAGAATTACGATTATCCAGGTGTTAAATATATTCGGCTTTATTGGGATGATTTTGGTCAATGCCCTGGCCAACATTTTACCGATTGGCGGGAAGGGTACTGGTGAGTTATCAGCTCTGTATCCGAATCTATTTGTCCCTGCCGGATATACGTTTTCGATCTGGGGATTGATTTATTTGATGTTGTTATTATTTACGATCTATCAAGCCAGGGATCTTTTCCACTCAGATAAAAAGAGCAAAGAAATCCACGAAAATATTGGCTGGCTCTATTTCCTCACTTCGCTGTTGAACATCTCCTGGATATTTGCCTGGCACTACGAAATGGTTTTGCTATCGGTGTGTATTATGCTCCTGCTGCTGATCAGTCTGATAACTATCTATCTTAATCTCGGTATCGGGAAAATCAGAGTTACAAAAACAGAAAAACTTTTTGTCCATATACCGTTCAGTCTTTATCTTGGCTGGATAACGATTGCAACCGTTGCCAATATAACGGCATTGCTGGTAGGAATCGGATGGAGCCGATGGGGTGTAAGTGAGTTTTTCTGGTTCTGGATAGCCATAGCCTTATGTGTGTCCATCGAAATTATTGTTTTTATCAAAAAAAGGGATATTGTCTTTAATCTGGTCGCTATTTGGGCTTTTATCGGTATCCTGATGGCGCATCTTGGTAATCTGTAGTCCCAATCAACCTGAGAAAAAAAACTTTACAAACAGGATCTCTATCTTTTATTCATTAAAAAAATATGGTAAT
>CAZSVG010000233.1:0-2167 GCA_964610195.1 uncultured Candidatus Cloacimonadota bacterium
CCGCCGGGAGCGGATAGATCTACCCAGGCACCATAATTGGAGTAGTAGGCTTTGATATCCTGGTTATTGGTCGCAGCTACCGAGAAAGCCCCCGAATAGTAGGCAGGATAATAATTCGAATTGTTGTTATTATTGCCGGCAGAAAAGACGGTTAAGCCACCATGCAGGACATTACCACCACCATTGATATTAAAATAATCTATCGCGTCGAGAACCAACTGCTCATATACGCCCGGAATGTCATAACCCCAGCCGTTCTGCTGGACGGCAGCTCCGGTATCGGCAGCAAAGATCATCCCGAGGTGAATATTATTAAAATTTGTGCTGCTGGCAACCTGGCAGGAGAGGAGTCTGACTCCATCTTCCTGACCGGAACCACCAGCTATACCAGAAATGCCGATACTATTATTGCTCACTCCGGCTACTACTCCCGCGATGTGAGTTCCGTGGTTGCCGGGAGTAATGGTCGGATTATTACTGTAAAAGTTAAAACCGAGATTGCTCCACATATTGGCAGCAATGTCGGGATGAGTGTATTGAATTCCCTGATCGATGATGGCCACGACTACATCATCATTACCCTTTTCAATATTCCAGGCATCCAACATACTGATATCGGCTCCGGGGGTTCCGTTCTGTTGTCCGGTATTCTCCAGACTCCATTGCAGAAAGAGTTGCGGATCGTTGGGTGTCCAGCGAAATTGAGGATCAGGGTTATTATAGTCAGAGTAATTACCATGAAACCCCTTTTTATACTCCGGTTCGGCAACTTCGATCTCTGATAGTTGATTATAACGGCCAATGATCTCTCTCATATCCTGTTCTTCAGAGAAGTAAAGCTCATACCAGAGATGAAATCCCCAGGCCCGTTGCCTCTCTGCAAATCTCTTATCCAGAGCTGATGATGAAAAGAGACTTTGAGCCGAGCTGACACCAAACAACCTGTTCAGATCATCGATGGCAGGAATACCAAAGGTGATATACCCTTCAACGTTCTGAACGGGCATTTGACTATCAAGGAGTTCGGAAAATCGGGGATCGATCTTGATCCTGATATGTCCCTTGATAAAAGCATCATCGGCAACTTTTGATAGATCTATCGGGGGTCTTTCTCCCCTTTGGACCGGTATTGAGAATAGTATAACACTCCAGAAGATGAGGATGGTTATTACGCTAAAAATCTTTTTCACTCGCTCTCCCTATTTTCTCCATTAATGTGATCTCGTCGAGAGGAGTTTACCGTAAAATTGCTCTCTGGCAAGATAATCTAACAGGTTGAATTATAAGTAAATCTTACCGGAGATTTTGGTCTGTTTTGTGCAAAAACTTATGGCTCCCTCGCTTATCAACGTCAATCTGTGACAGATAATCTATATTGTCAACCCTTAATGTTTTTCCTTACATCTCACTGTATTTTTATGAGGGTATTACCATTCGTTGAGATTGGATCGCATGATTTCAGGGATGATTGGCTTTTGAGTTGATTTGAAAGGTGCTTTATCAGGGGTGGCAACCGAGGAAATTACTTCTTTGTGGCTGCTTCCGAGCTCGACGAAGCCATCCTCCTGTCTGCCACATGGAAAGAAGTTGTTTAGGTGGTGGCAGGCTCCCGCCTGCCACTTTCTTCGAAGTTCGAAATAGTCTTTTATCATAAACCGGTTGTTTATTGTGGCAAGCGGGAGGTTGCCACCCCGAAAAAAGAGTGTCTGCCTTGGCAAGCGGGAGGTTGACTTCGTCAACCCTGTCCTGAGCCTGTCGAAGGATCGGAAGCAGCCACGAAGAAGCTATTTCCTCGGTTCTCTACGATACTGAACAAAAAGGAGTAAAGTTATTATCACTGATCTGAAAAGACTTTCAAGCAATCAACAAAAAAAAGTAAAAAAAATTTTGCATCCCGGAAAAAGAGTTTAGATTATGTTAGTGAATGATAACTTAATTGAAGATAAAGGAGTTGGAAATGTTAAGAAAAATTATTGAAATTGATGAAGAAAAATGCACGGGATGCGGCTTATGTATCCCCGACTGCCCGGAAGGTGCTTTACAGATCATCGATGGTAAAGCGAGATTGATCAGTGATCTGTTTTGTGATGGTTTGGGTGCCTGCGTTGGTGCCTGCCCCGAAGATGCCATGCATGTAGTGGAGCGAGAGGCTCAGCCTTACAATGAA
>CAZSVG010000234.1:0-2130 GCA_964610195.1 uncultured Candidatus Cloacimonadota bacterium
TAACACTAAAAGGTAATCCGGTTCAACTGAGCGGAGAATTACCGGAAAAAGGAAGTAAAGCCCCCCTCTTCAAATTGGTCAAAGCAGATCTGTCTGAAGCTACATTAGATGATTTTAAGGGAAAGAATCTTATTCTGAATATCTTTCCGAGTGTAGATACCCCGGTATGTGCCATGTCGGTTAGGAAATTTAACGAAGCAGCCGAAAAATTACCCAATACTCTCGTTTTGGCAATTTCACATGATCTGCCTTTTGCCCTACAGCGTTATTGTGCCGCTGAAGGTTTGAAAAGTATCATTCCTTTATCAGCCTTCCGGTCTCCCGAATTCGGGAAAGATTATGGTCTCTTAATCACATCCGGACCGATGAAAGGATTATTGGGGAGAGCTGTGGTCGGTATCAACCAGTCGGAAGAGGTGATTTATACTCAGCTTGTGCCTGAAATCGGACAAGAACCTGATTATGAGAAGGTATTGGCTCTATTTCGTCAATAATGAATGATGATCGATAAAAGTTATTAGAGACGGCAAATTCTCATTTGTCGTCTTTTTTTATTCTATTTTCTTCTTTCGATCGGTTTCTCTTTCCAGGTCACGTTTCTGAATATCTTCCCGTTTGTCATATTGTTTTTTCCCTTTAGCCAGAACCAGAATAACTTTACAGAGTCCATTTTCATTGATGATGATCTCCTTCGGGATCAGGGTCAGCCCCTGTTCTTCTGTTTTCTTGGTCAGACGACGGATTTCACTTCTATTCAAGAGCAGCTTTCTTTTCCGTTCCGGTTCATGATTGAAGATATTTCCTTTATCGTAAGGACTGATATGAAGGTTATACAGCCAGACTTCCCCATTCTCCACCCGGGCATAGCTATCCTTGAAATTAATCTTTCCCGCCCGGATTGATTTGATCTCGGTACCAACAAGCACGATACCGGTTTCAAATTCCTGCAGAAAGAAATAATTATGCCTGGCTACCCTGTTCGTAAAAACTCTCATTATTATCAATCCTTAATGTAATATCTAAACCGCTAATAATCGAGAGGAGTTATTGTCAAATTAAAATGTTGAAAGGTATGGAGTTATCATAAAACTGAGATTTACAGGCATCTCGTTTTCTGGTTTAAATACAAGGTTGGTTTGTAGTTGATTAGAAACAACATCATAGATAGAGGAAAAATTGTTTGACAGAATTATGAACTTTTATTATAAGAAGAAAAATATGATTGAAGGATGAAAGAGGTTTTGAATAATGATCGTAATCAGTAGAAAGAAAACTGAGTTTTCCTGTCGAGCAGAATTATATGAATGATAAAGTTCATTAAGTTAAGAGCAATTTTAGGCTGAGATGGGCCTTTAATATCATAGATAAAAAAACAATCCCAAAAAAGGAGAGGATGTATGAACAAAAAACTACTTAAGCCGCTATTTATTTTGCTGGTAATATCTCTGGCTACTCTGTTGTCAGCCCAGACTATTACTATTGGAACCGGAGATGCTTCTAACGATGTTTATGATGCAGCCCCGGTAAATATCTGGTACCGCAGTCTCAGAACTCAAACTGTCTATACGGTTGCCGAACTCAATGCTCAGGGTATTTTTGGAGCTAATGATCTGATGTCTATTGCCTATTATGTGACAGGAGTTCCAGCTCACAGTTTACCTAATTTCCAGATCAGAGTTAGGCATACCACGGCAACCGACGGATCTGCGCATATTGACGGGCCATATCAACAGGTCTATCAGAATCCTTCCTGGTTACCGGTTGCCAATCAATGGAACCTGTTAACTTTTACTACTCCCTTCGAATGGAATGGGGTCGAGAACATTCTTATTGACACAGCTTTCGATATGGTTCCTGCCTATGATTCTTCAGGTACTCAGAGGATATTTACATCTCCTAACGGGATGAGATATGCTCGTTCTGATAGTTCCAATCAGGCAGACGTAACTACGACTGCTGTTATCAATCATAAGCCACAGATTCAGATGACCTTTACGGGTGGCGTTACTTATGTTAATGATATGGCAGCAATGAATATAGCAGGACCTTTAAGTGCCACAGTAGGAACCCCCTCAACTTATGCAGTAACCGTACGAAACATGTGAACAGCAACACAGAACAGTTATACAG
>CAZSVG010000235.1:0-2128 GCA_964610195.1 uncultured Candidatus Cloacimonadota bacterium
AGAGCACTATTGGGGTATAAGATTGTTCGTAATGATGTATTATTGGCAGAGAATCTAACTGAGTTAACTTACACTGATTTTGAGGTGCCGAATGGTTCCTATGTTTATGGTGTTGTTGCTCAATACTCGTCTGGAGAATCAGAAGTGATCGAGACGGAAGAGATAACCATTCTCAGTGCCGATGAAGAGCAGATTCTCATACCAATGGTTACGGAGTTGAAAGGGAATCATCCTAACCCATTCAACCCCAATACGAACATCAACTTCAGTCTTAAAGAAAACTCTCATGTCATAATCGAGATCTATAATGTCAAAGGCCAGAAGGTCAGAACTCTCGTTAATGAAGAGATGGATGCAGGTTATCATTCTGTAATCTGGAATGGTCGGACTGATCTGAACAGAGAAGCAGGTAGTGGGATTTTCTTCTATCACATGAAGGCAGGAAAATATTATGATACCAGGAAAATGATCCTGCTAAAATAATAACCTGACTAATATGGAATATATAAGGGGAGCAACTTCTGCTCCCCTTTTGTGTATACTCCCAACCGATATTTCTTGACACTATCAAATAGAATAAAAAGGTAACATTTATGTAAAAATGAGTTATATTACCAGACATTATCAGGAAGATTATGTTTCGGTGGTTCAGGAGTGTCCATAATTGAGAGAGTCCGGAGTTTTTTAATTAATCGAGAGATTTCCGAAGAGAGGAAAAATCTATAATAATCAGAGAATAGTAATGATCAATCTTAATGTCACAATTGAGTTCATAGTGGATTTTAAAAGCTATGATTGTTTTGTTCAACAACGAATAAAAAAAACTAATTAAGGAGAATTTATGAGAAAAAATCTGTTAACAATATTAAGTATCCTGCTTCTGACAGGTTTAACAGTTGCTGCCTATGCCCAGCTTTTACCACCGTTAAATCTGACTGCTCAGGCAGGCGATGGTTACGTTCATCTGGAATGGGATGAACCGGGTGAGGAACCACCCGATTTGGTTATGCTCAGACAGCACTCCAATGATCCTCAGAATGCATATTATCAAGCATATGGTAATGGTTATGGAGTGGTCTTCGATTTAGCCTCTTACCCGGGAGCAACCCTGCATCATGTTGACTTCAGACACAGTCCCTGGGGGATTAATGGCACCTGGCAATACAAAATTCATGTAGTAAACTGGGCTACATTCACTACTATTGATGAGATTGGGCCACTTTCTACTACATTAAATAATGGCTGGGAAATGAACATTGATCTAGACGATATTGTTGGAACCGGTGGTTTAATGGGTATTATGATCGAGCCGATGAGTAACAGTTCTACTGATGCCTATCCCTGTATTGATGGTGATAACAACTTAGACGGTTATTCTGCTCAGGCTCCCGTTACTAATTGGAGTGGTTATACTATGGCCACAGATGTTGGAGATTTCCTGATAGACCTTTGGATAGTTCCTGCCGGTAGAAGCGAAATTGTCAAAGTCGAAAGAGTAAAAATTTCGACTATAAACAGTGTACATAATCATCGTGTTAGAGTAGATAATCCAGTAAAAATGTTAGCCAATCAGGAAATGACTCAAAATGCATACAGTCGTGAGCTTTTAGGTTATAATGTTTACAGAAATGCAGCTATGATCAATGTCGATCCGGTCCTCTTAACAGAATATACTGATGAAGACGTGGTTAATGGAACAACCTATAGTTATTATGTAACAGCTGTTTATACCGAAGGGGAATCTGTTCCTTCCAATACAGTCGAAGCAACCCCGCAAGGTGGTGGAGGAGATTTACCAACTCCCTTTAATCTTACAGGATCTATTGTTGGAGAAGATAATGTGATGTTAAATTGGGAAGCACCGGAATTCGGTAGCTGGATCCAATGGGATGACGGTATTAACTTCAATGCAATTGGAACCAACGCAGCTGCGACCTTTAAAGTAGCAGCCCGATTCAGTCCCGACAATCTGGTCGACTTTGGTGTTGTCGGTAATTATCTGACTATAGTTAGATTCTTTCCCTATGAAGCTAATTGTACCTATGCCATCAATGTCTGGACTGGTGGCTCTGCTACTACTCCCGGAACTTTGGTAGTAAATCAGCCGGTAACTGCTCCTCAGATCAAT
>CAZSVG010000236.1:0-2110 GCA_964610195.1 uncultured Candidatus Cloacimonadota bacterium
TGGCAATATTATTCATTTTTTCTCCAACGCTTTACTTCGGATCGCTTCCAACTCCTTTACCTGTTTGGGAATATTCCTGGAAAGCACTTCATAACCATGTTCGGTGACCAGCACATCATCTTCTATCCTCACTCCGATCCTCTCCTCGGGAATATATAATCCCGGTTCAACAGTGATCACATTTCCCGGTTCCAATATAGAATCTCCGAAATAGAGGTTCACGTCATGAGCTGCCATCCCCAAAAAGTGAGATACCCCATGCATGTAATATTTTTTATAATCTTCCTTTTTGGTTATGACCTTCAGTTTGAGTAATGATTCGGTCAGCAATTCGACTGTTTTATTATTGAGTTCTTTTATGGTTAATCCCGGTTCGATAATATTGATCACACTCTCCTGGGCATCTAAGACTGCCTGGTAGATCTCTTTCTGACGTTTGGTAAAGACAGGACCGATCGGAAATGTTCTGGTAATATCAGCACTGTAGTTGTTGCATAAAGCACCAACATCCACCAACACCAGACTACCCCTGGAGATTTTTTGATTATTCTGAGAGTAATGGAGTGTTACAGCATTTCCCCCCCCCGCTATGATCGGTTTGAAGCCCCAGTTTCTCAATCCGTTATCATATAATTCATAGTTTAGCATTGCTTCTAACTGATATTCATACATCCCTGCCCGGGCTTCCTGAAAAACCCTTTTCAAGCCATGACCGGTGACCTCGATCGCTCTTTTCATCTCCTTGATTTCGGATTCCTCTTTGACCAGTCGTAATTGTCCCATGATGTTTCTGAGCGATTCAATTTTTATCTGGGGATATCTTAACCTCAAAAGCTCTGCATAATGCAGAGACCTGGTCAGCGGCTGATCAGTTTGCAGGGATTGGATTTCGATAAACATCGTATGCAAGTCAAAAAGTTCGCCCAACAATACCCTTTCCAATTCATCCAGGTAGAAGATTTTGGCGATACCACTTAATTCCATGGCAGTATCTTTATTCATCTTCTCTCCATCCCAGACTATCCGTTCCGGTATTGATCTTTCGATAAAAAGACTGGCTGAAATTTTACCATCTCTCTTGATGATACAGAGAATTGCTTCCGGGATCTCCAGTCCTGTAAAATAGAAAAAATTCTTATTCTGAACGAATGATATATGTTCGTCAATGCTGGCAAACAACAGAATCATACTGTTGTTATCCAATATCCCATTCAATTTTTCTCTTCTTCTGGTATAGGTTTCACTGTTCATTTTGCACCTTCTCTTCGATATTTGGTAATTTATTAATTATCTGTCACTTATCAGTCAATAAAAATCTGATTTCGCTAATTGGTTTTTCTTTTCCTTTTTTCGCATCCTGAGTCGGTTTTCATTGCAATTCTCCTTTCATTCGGGTAATCCTCGTATTTTATTACCCTGTGTGATTCCTGCTATCTTTCTTGCTGTTGCTTTGCGGGAATCTTATCGAAGGGTCTCTTCCCTTCTGCGTTCTATGAACTCTAGCTTCTTGGGGATATTTTGGTTATTTTGTCACCCTGAGTGATTCCTGCTATCTTTCTTGCTGTCGCTTTCCGGAAATCTTATCGAAGGGGACAATATACTCAGAACAACCACCGAGCCATTCATCCATCGATACATTCTGCTGTAAAGCCAAGCAAGAAGAAAACATCAGAACACTCAGGATGACAAAGTGGGCAATTTATCGGATTGAAGGTTCTTCATCCACCCCCTCTTGTCATGTCGAGCGGAGTCGAGACATCTCCTGTTGCTTGCTTCTCTTCCAATGGACTTGCTGTTCTTTAATATTTTCAAACCCTGAAGGGGTGTAAGATCATAGCCTGAGGCGGAGCCTCAGGTATGAAGCGTAGCTTCATTCGGGTGATAGGGAAAGAATACTTTTTAACTGACACTGACGTGTCAGGCTTAGTTATTATTTATTCATGGTTAAAATATGAACTCTAGCTTTTTGGGGATATTTTGGTTATTTTGTCACCCTGAGTGATTCCCGCTATCCTTCTTGCTGTCGCTTTCCGGGAATCTTATCGAAGGGGATATTATACTCAGAACAACCACCGAGCCATTCATCCATCGATACATTCTGCTGTAAAGC
>CAZSVG010000237.1:0-2110 GCA_964610195.1 uncultured Candidatus Cloacimonadota bacterium
AAAGTGAATAAGGGAACAACCTTTGAAGTTATAATCGAGGAGTATAAATGAGTATTCTCATAGTCGATGATGAACAAAACATCTGTGTTACATTACAGAGTATTCTTGAAGATGAAGGGTATAGTTGTTACAGCATACAAGACCCATTAAAAAGTCTGGAGTTCGTAGCCAACCAGAATCCTGACATAGTTCTGCTTGATGTGTCTATGCCTAATATAAATGGATTGGATGTTCTCGAAAAAATCAAGAATATCGATTCTACTGTCCAGGTTATCATGATCTCCGGTCACAGTGGGATAAGTGAAGCAGTAAGAGCCATTAAGCTTGGAGCTTTTGATTTTCTGGAAAAACCTCTCAGTCTGCCGAAGGTTAAGATTACTGTTAAGAAGGCATATGAATTCAGCAATATCACCAGAGAAAACGAGCGACTGAGATCAGATTTTTCTGCACATTTACGCCTGATTGGAAACAGTACCGAGATTACTGAACTAAAAAAAATAATCGACCGAGTAGCTCCCACCAATTCCAAAGTCCTGATTCGGGGGGAAAGTGGTACTGGGAAAGAACTTATCGCTTATGCAATCCATAAGAAAAGCCAGAGAAACAACTTCCCGTTTATTAGATTCAATTCAGCTGCCATTCCCAATGAATTAGTTGAGAGTGAATTATTCGGTTTCGAAAAAGGGGCTTTTACCGGAGCTATCCGGAGTAAAAAGGGTAAATTAGCAGAAGCAGACAAAGGAACACTTTTTCTTGATGAAATTGGTGATATGAACCTCTCAGCTCAGGCCAAGATTCTGAGAGTGATTCAGGAAGGTGAGTTTGAGAAAGTTGGCAGTAATAGAAGTGAGAAGATTGACACCAGAATAATAGCAGCTACTCATAAAAACCTTGAAGAGATGGTCAAACAAGGTCATTTCCGGGAAGATCTTTTTTTCCGTCTCAATGTCATCCCAATCATCAGTCCGCCTCTCCGTTCACATTCTGAGGATATTCCGGTGCTGGTGGATCATTTTTCCAAAATGTTTCATTCGGAGATGAAAGTTCCTTTAAAAAAGTTTCCTGAGGAGACTATTAGAGAATTACAGTCATGGTCATTCCCGGGTAATGTTCGGGAGTTAAAAAACCTGATCGAGAGAATCTACATTTTGATTGATAATCCCATTATAACAAGGCAAGATCTCATCAAAAATAACCTGAAAGACTTGCATCAAAGTAGTGAGAATGGTCAGATTAGTGAACATACCTTTTGGAAGGAGACTACCCCATTTAATGATAAGAAGAAGGAGTTTGAAATTCGATACTTGACTGAGCAATTAAAAAAGTATAATTTCAATATCACTCAGACTTCTCAAGCCCTGGGATTTCATCAGAGCAATCTTTCGAGAAAACTAAAAGAACTAAATATCACAGTTGATTAATATTTAAGATCAATAAAAAGCTTTACTATATTATCTCTGAGGAAATACTTACTCAGTTGTTGATATTAAGGAGGTTCGATGGATAACACTTATAATGAAGTACCTATTGTGGAAGGAAAAACTAAAACTGAAAGTCCTTACCGGCAAATAAAACCAGAAGGATATCTCAAACAGAAGTGGTTTGCCTTTGGTTGTTTAACAGCTGTTCTTTTAGCTATTATTCTTACTCTAATCACCTTTTCCAGTATCGCGTTGCTGGGCCGCAAAAAAGTATTTCATACTCCTGCTAATAGTTATTTACACCTCAGATTAACCGGAGTTCTGGAAGAGCATAAAGAGTTAGATCAAGATATCTTTTCTATGACCCGGTCTCTCTCAGCAAGGGAAATTATTGCCAGAATCAACTATGCTGCTGATGATCCCAATATAAGAGGGATAATTATTGAACCTCTCTTTATCAGCGGTGGTTATTCTACATTGAATGAGATCTTGATTGCTTTGCAGAATTTCAAAGAAACAGGCAAACATATTGCTGCTTATCTCGAATTATCATCAAATCGAGATTATTATCTTGCTGCTGTTGCCGATCAGATATATTTGAATCCTTCTGCTTCATCAGGCATTTTTCTCAGTGGTGTTGGATTCTCTTCTCTCTATATGAAAGACCTTTTTGACAAGTTGGGTATAGA
>CAZSVG010000238.1:0-2090 GCA_964610195.1 uncultured Candidatus Cloacimonadota bacterium
TTAGGAACAGGTGCAGAGTTAAAAATAGCCTTTACTCTTACTGATCGGGAACTTGCCTATCCATCTCCCTATATCGGCAATAACAACAGCAAAGTCACAGCCGACTTTTATCTGGAAACCCTGAAGAAGTATCAGGATTGGTTCAGAATTAAGCCGGAGCTGGTAGCCTGCGATATGCAACCCGATTTCATGACTACCAGAATTGCTGAAAGTCTTCCGTTACCACTAATTAAAGTCCAGCACCATCATGCTCATATAGCTGCTGTCATGGGTGAGCACAGGCTCGATGAGCCGGTAATAGGCATCTCTTATGACGGAACTGGTTACGGAATTGACGAAGCTATCTGGGGTGGTGAAATATTTGTAGCCGACTATACGAAATTCGAGCGTAAATACCATCTAAACTATATGCCCCTGCCGGGTGGAGATGCAGCGATAACTCATCCAGTAAGGATTGCCTATGCTTATTTACAGAGAGCAGACGAAGATAGTGATTTTCTAAAAGATATTTCGGAATTCGAGAAGAAGATTATTACCAAACAGTTGCAAAATGGTTTTAACCTCTTTCAGACCTCAAGTATGGGAAGACTCTTTGATTGTGTCAGTGCCATGCTCGGTCTCTTTCCTCAAATAACCTTTGAAGCACAATCAGCCATGGCCCTGGAATACCTCTGTGAACGTCATTCCTTGGCTGATGTGATCTCATATCCATATCAGATTAATGACCGCGAAATAGAGATCATTTCTTTAGTGAAAGCGGTTAGAGAAGATATCCTGGAAGGGGTTTCATCCCGGATCATAGCTCTCCGGTTTCATAAAACAATTATCGAGTTCTCTGTCGATGCCGTCAGAAATATCTCGCAGGAAACCGGATTGCAGAGAGTTATCCTCTCCGGTGGGGTAATGCAAAATGTTGTTCTGTTGCGCGGTTTGATTGAGGAATTAACAAAAAATAGCTTTACAGTTTTTTATTCCTCATCACTACCTGCCAATGATGGTGCAATCTCTTTCGGACAAGCTCTGATTGCCAATCGTTCAAATAGATGAGTCGGGAAGATTTTCTGCTCGTAACATAGACTTTAGTCTGTGTAGAAGATCAGGAGTATAATTAACACGCAGTCTATTTAAGACTGAAGGAAAGAATATGTGTCTGGCTATACCGGGAAAAGTAATTGAAAAGATCGACAGGGAAAAAGGGATTGTTGATCTGGGTGGGGTTAAGAAGGAGATATCCCTCACTTTTATACCTGATGTCCGAGAAGGTGATTGGGTTATCATCCATACCGGTTTTGGTTTGGAAATAATGTCTGATCAGGACGCCCTGAAGATGATCAATCTTCTGCAAGAAGTGTATAAACAGGATTGATCTAAATGGACGGGATACACTCAGGAATCATAACAGAGAGATTGAAGTCTATGTTAAGAAACAGAGACAGAGTCTACAGATAAGATACACAGACTGAAGTCTATGTTACAATGCACAGACTGAAGTCTATGCTACAATGCACAGACTAAAGTCTATGCTACAATGCACAGACTAAAGTCTATGTTACAGAAGCGATAGACAGTACGACACAATGATAATATTGTCAGGGGAATTTGCAGATTAATATGGATTTGAAGAACTTTCGTCAGCCTGAACTGATCAGAGAGATCATAAAGGAGATCAAGCTCTTTTCGCCTTCGGTAAACATCATGGAAGTTTGCGGATCGCACACTATGGCTATCGGGCAATGGGGAATAAGAAAACTACTCCCTGAAAATATCAGACTCATTTCCGGACCTGGCTGCCCTGTTTGTGTGACTCCCTCGGCAGTAATTGACGAATTGATAAAACTTAAGGGGGTAACAATTGCCACGTTTGGTGACCTGATCAGGGTGCCGGGAACTATGGGAACTTTAGAACAAGCCCGGGCAAAAGGTGCCAGAATAGTAACTCTCTACTCACCGTTGGAAGCATTGGAACTGGCTAAAACAGAAGAAACCCTCTTCGTCGGGATCGGATTCGAAACGACCATTCCCGGGATTGCACATACCATCAGGGAGGCAAGGAAGCTCAACCTGACCAATTTTTCTGTTCTGCCGGTATT
>CAZSVG010000239.1:0-2076 GCA_964610195.1 uncultured Candidatus Cloacimonadota bacterium
TATTACTCTGATAATTGGATTGAGTGTTTCTCTGTTGATGTCTCAAGATACAAGTCAAAGAGAAAGATACAATATGGTCACCAGACAAATTGAGGCGAGAGGTGTTTCCGATCCGGCTACTCTGCGGGCAATGAGAAATGTTCCCCGGCATCTTTTTATGCCTCCTGCCCGAAGAGGACAGGCTTATGCCGATTCTCCCATTCCCATTGGTTACGGTCAGACTATTTCCCAGCCCTATATTGTTGCCTTCATGACCGAAGTTATCGAACCTAAACCGGAGTATCGGGTTCTGGAGATAGGGACTGGATCGGGTTATCAGGCTGCCATCCTGGCAGAAATAGTTTCCGAAGTTTACACCATCGAGATTGTCCCCGAACTTACCAGTTCTGCCCAACAAGTTATCGACGACCTGATATATACCAATATCAATATAAAAGATGGGGATGGGTATTACGGTTGGGATGAATATGCCCCCTTTGATGCCATCGTGGTTACAGCAGCTGCCGAACATATCCCTCCCCCATTAATTGCCCAGTTAAAAGATGGGGGGAAAATGATCATTCCTGTCGGTTCTCCATTTATGGTGCAGAACCTGATGCTGGTTGAAAAAAGTGGTGATACAATAACTACCAAATCGCTGATGCCGGTTAGGTTTGTCCCATTCACCAGGCAGAGACCGGAAGATTAGATTGGCACAGACTGTAGTCTATGTTACATAATGAGTAATCCTCCCTCTTACCGCCTCCATTTTGCTCTATTTCTCGTTTCCGTTTCCATAATAGCATATCAGCTCCTGTTGATCCAGACTCTCGCTATCGTGCAATGGTATCATTTTGCCTATATGATCATCTCAATTGCCCTTCTCGGTTTCGGAGCGAGTGGAACAATTCTCTCTCTTTTCAGGAAGACAATACTTCGTAACGAGGTTAACCTCTCCCCTCTTTTTCTCTTGATATCAGGGTTATCGATGATTATTGCCCTGAGAATAAGTCAATCCTCATATCTGGCCTTTGATTCTTATCTGGTATTTCATGATTGGTCGCATATCACCAGACTTATTCTGACCTATCTTCTCTTCTTCATCCCCTTTTTTTTCGGAGCACTTTTTATCGGTCTGAGTTTCCGTATCCATGCAGATCACATCGGTAAGTTATATTTTTCCAACCTGACCGGTTCTGCTTTTGGGGGGTTGATTATTATCTTTCTACTCGATCTGTTAGCTGTTCAACAAACGATTGCCCTGATTGCTCTCTTTCCGTTGCTGGCTGCTCTGTTAATATTGAAATACAGAAAGATCAAATTGGCAAAGACTACAGTCTATGTTACCCACCCAAAGACTGAAATCTATGTTGCACGCAGCAAGACTCTCTGGACAATAGTCTTGATCGCATCGCTGTTGTTTTCACTTTTTAATGTTATCAAACCACCCGAATTGTTTCTCTCTCAATATAAAAGCCTGAGTAAAACCTTACTCCTCCCTGAAACTGAAATAATTTCCGAACGCTCTACCCCTTACGGCTTATTACAGGGGGTTAAATCCCCTTATCTCAGATATGCTCCGGGACTTTCTTTTTACTATCAGGGTGAAATTCCCTTTGAGATCATGATCTTTAATAATGGTGACTTTATCGGACCACTTTTCCCAAACAGATTCATCGAGTCGGAGCATTATTATGATTATTCTACGCTGGCTCTCCCCTTTCTGATTGGCAAAAAAGAGCGGGTTCTTATTCTCGATTCCGGGAGTGGTGATCTGGTCTCTTATGCTACTCATCGAGAGATAGGAGAAATCATTGCCATTGAGGGTAATCGGGCATTATTAAGCTTTCTCGAAGAAGATCTTTCATATTTAGGATATGATAGCAGTTATGATGATCATAGGGTCCGAACTATAGCTCAGGATTCATACTCCTTTCTGCTTACCGACAATAATCTCTACGACCTGATAACTTTACCCCTGACCGATGCCTTTGGTGGTTCTGCGGGTATTTATGCTATGAGAGAGAAATACCTGCTCACTCAAAACTCTTTTCAATTAATGTGGGAGAAGCTTTCTGAAAGAGGGATGATCACTAT
>CAZSVG010000240.1:0-2069 GCA_964610195.1 uncultured Candidatus Cloacimonadota bacterium
TCTCAAGAGTTCTCTTAAACCGATGAGAATTATAAAGGTTGTTAACGAGATGCTCTAAATTCTGAAGATTTATCAGTTCCCGAAAGGTGATCCACTTATTGGACAGGATTTTATAAGGGGCCTGATCTTGATAAACCATCTCGTATTCACCTGCTTTCACTGCCATCTCAGTTCCGGGCAGTACCTTTAACATACCGGGTTGGATATGGTTGGGACGCAGACCAAAGACATCGTTGAAAGACTTCTGAGCCCCATTATAATTCTCATATGGGAGACCAAAGATAAGATCAAGGTGGATAGGAATCGATGTTTGCTCGATAAGTGAAGCAATTCTATCTTTGATCAGTTCCCAGTCACCCTGTCGATTGATCTCTTTTAAAGTCTCAGAGTTGGTGGACTGAACTCCGATCTCGAATTGCATTAAATTTTCAGGTACATCTTTCAGTAGTTCTATATCCTGCTCATTGATCAACAAAGGATTTATCTCAAAATGGAAGCGGGTTTTGCTTTGGTTGGCTATGATGAATTCCCAGATGTGTCGAGCATAATCAACATTGGCATTAAAAGTTCGGTCAACAAATTTGAGTAGTGGTACTTCCCGTTTGATGAAGAACATTAACTCCTCTTTGACTTTATCAAGCCCTCGAAAATCCAGGACATTATCACTTCTGGAAGAGAGACAGTAGGAACATTTATTGGGACAACCGCGACTGCTTTCATAATAAATAATACGTTGGTGGAGATCTTGGATATTTCCCTCAGAATAAGGAAAGGGGATCTCTGCCAGCGATAAATTGGTCATCTGGACAATCTTTTCAGAAGACCCAAACCGCTCATGTAACAAGTTTAACCAACCCTTTTCTCCTCCACCGGTAACAATAAAATCAATGGAAGGATATGTATTTAGCCAATCGTGGGCATTATAGCTCACTTCGGGACCACCTAGCACAATCTTGGTTGCGGGTAAGACCTTTTTCAGATCTTTTAATAATTCCCTGACCAATCCTGAATTCCAGATATAAGTAGATATTGCTACTGTGTCCGGTTGGTATTCACTTATCCTGGCCAGGATATCATAAGCGTTTTGAGAGATATTGAATTCGGCAATAGAACTCTCAGCAAAACCGGCAGTCATCCTTTTTAAATATAGTAGAGCCAGATTGGTATGCATATATCTGGCATTGATAGCCACAAAGAGTATTTTATTCATTGAAACTCAATTTATCAAGAGCAATGTAAAATCACTTATCTTCATCCCTGAATTCGATAACTTTTTCATCTTCTCTCTGCATGCCGTATTTTTCGCGGGCAATCCGTTCCCAGGCCTCAGGATTGTCTCTTAAATCTTCAATCTCAAGTTTTAAATGTTCATTATTGATCCTAAACAGAACCAGCTCACTTTTAATTCTTCTGTTATCTTGTTTGATCTGCCAGTAATTGAGGATGTTGTAACGGGTGAAAAACAGTGTATATATTACAATTGTCGCAGCAATCACCCAGAAGGTATACTTCTTCATTCTGACTTTCTTTTCTTTAAGAGCTTCCTTTTTTTGGGTAGTATCCATCTCATCCTCATAAATTTTGTTTTATTCCACAAACCAATTAGAAATCTGAGACTCTTTGTCAAAGGAAAAAACTGAATAATTACTACCTCTTGAGTTAAGAAACCAGACATACAGCAGGAGATTTCCTGGAAAAGAATAGTGTCTCAATAATTCTTGTCTATTTTTACTTCTAATCATACTGTATTGTCAAGAGTATTAATAGCTTGGAAACTTATTGTCAGAAAAGGATATGAAAATGGAAAAGTTCAAAATATCTTGACTTTTAAATCAATTTTCTGTTTGGTAGCTTGTCTCTTTGGATAAGGGATATTGGAGAAGGAGGAAGCGATAGTGCTGAACTTGGTGTTTTTAGGTATTCAGGGGAGTGGAAAAGGAACTCAGGCACGTTTACTTGAAAAGAGACATGGTTTTAAGCATATTAGTATGGGGGAATTACTTCGTTCCAATATGAAAAAAAGAACCTCTTTGGGTCAGAGCATATCTAAATATATGTTGAAGGGTGAG
>CAZSVG010000241.1:0-2062 GCA_964610195.1 uncultured Candidatus Cloacimonadota bacterium
CATTATAATTTCCTTGAAAGGCATTCGTCTGGGAGTTTCCGATCGGGCTCCATCCCTCCCCTTCATTCCATGGGGGGGTATTCAAGTTAATATCAGCAGTTTGAATGAAGTATTTGTCTGCATGCTCTTCTCCCAGATATAGTCTGACACTATTAAGATGCTCAGGTATAGCAATCTGCCAGGGATCATTTACTGTTCCCGAACCTCCGGCAAACTGTGCCGAACATAGGACGGCAAGACTCAACATCAGAGCAATTATACTCAACCGGTAAAAAGGCATCTTTGTATCTTTCACCGAATTAAAGTGATTCGATAGTATTAACCATTGTCTTCTATCTTTTAGTAATTGATTTATCTTTGTCATCATACCCTCCATTTTATTTTAGAAGCAGCATTTTACGGGTTTCATCATAATCTGCTGTGATTAATCGATAGAAATAGATCCCGGAAGTTACTTTTCTGCCATTATTGTTGGTTCCATCCCATTCGATTTGATGTTTACCAGAATTTAAATGATAGTTTAGAAGTGTTTTAACCGTTTGTCCTCGAGTGTTGTAGATTTCCAGACTAACATGACCCGGTTTATTTAGATTAAAATTGATCATGGTTAGTGGATTGAAAGGGTTGGGAAAATTGTATAACAGAAGCTGCTCAATATCGGGGAGAGGATTGTCATAGACAGATAAGTTCGTCTCCTGCAGATATGGATAACCATTATTAACACTATAGTCTTCATCAGGAGCCCAAACATTATCAAAATTCCAGTAAAGATAAGTATTACTGGCATAAGGATAGGTCATCTCATCAGTAGTTCTTCCCAATCCACCTCCAATAGACGTTGATTGGTTGCTGGTCTCGATGTTCCAATAACTAAAACCAACAGTAGAATTTTCACTTCTTCCGATCAAACCACCGACTTCGAGAGTACCGGTTACCAGTCCAGTACTATAACTGCTGGCAACCGCTGAAAAGTAATTGCTTCCAACCAGCCCGCCAATGTAATAATTACCGATCACGCTCCCCAAACTGTAACAGTTGTTAATCAATGAACCTTCATTTCTTCCGACGAGACCTCCGACATGGTTGATCCCTGATACATCGACAGTACTGAAACAACTACTCAGAACGGTATCATCATCGATCCAGCCAATCAAACCACCGACCCACAAAGAGCCATTAATAATGCCGGTACTGTAGCAGTTGCTGATAGTGGAATTTTTGCTGTAACCCACCAATGCTCCGGCTCGAAAACTTCCATTAAGATGGTACTCGACATCCAGGAGAGCTAAATTCTTAATTGCTGATTCTACAACATAACCAAATAGTCCCTGATATTCTGCATCATTAAAGTCACGGTTAATAAACAAACCCTCGATTTTATGGTTGTTACCATTATAGTTACCCTGAAAGGCATTAGAATGAGAGTTTCCGATCGGAAGCCAACCTTCTCCGGTGTTCCATGGTGGAATATCCAGGTTTATATCTGCTGTTTGAACAAAGTATTTGTTTGCATGTTCAGCACCCAGAAAATTTCTGATAATGTTAAGATGTTCAGCGGTGGCGATTTGCCAGGGATCATCTTCGGTTCCGGAACCGGCAGGATAATCTTCCGAACAGATAGTAAAAGACCAGATGGGACAGTCTTCAAAAGCAGTACGCTCATGATAATTTAATTGTGAGCGGATTCCTGCTGATCGTGTTTGTTCTCTTTCGGGGTTAATCTCTGAAGGGAAAACCCGCCAGTAGTAGGTAGTATCATATTGAAGATCTTGGGGAATTTGACCGGTGTATTCGCTTTGGTTGGTTAAGTAGGGGATCCAGACAAAGTCATCATCTTCAGAAAACTCACCGGTAGTATTCAAATAAAGACGAAAGCCATCCGGAGCAGGAAAAATAGGATAAAGAATGTAACTCCAGCCAACCTCTTGCTGGGTAACGGGGATATTGATGCTTCCATTTGACGGTAGGGGATTAAAGGCAACATTCCGTAGATAGTCTAAATGCCATTCTAAGAAAGGATATCCGTCATTGATAAGACCACTGATATCTTCAGCCCAGATTT
>CAZSVG010000242.1:0-2060 GCA_964610195.1 uncultured Candidatus Cloacimonadota bacterium
CCCCTTCAGAAACACAAATACAACCATTTTTAACCAGTTCCGCTGCTTCCTGCTCATTGATCTCATTCTGAGTGGCACAGGGAAGAGCTACATCGCATTTAATTCCCCATGGTCGTTTTCCCTGATGAAATTCAACTTTGAATTCATCAGCGTATTCTTTTACTCTACCACGACGAATGTTCTTCAATTCCATCAGATAATCCCACTTCGCACCTTTGATGCCATCCGGATCGTAAATAAAACCATCTGAATCTGAGATAGTAACTACTTTACCACCGAGCATATTAACCTTTTCAATAGCATATTGAGAAACATTACCCGATCCGGAAACAACAACGGTCTTTCCTTCGATACTATCATTGCGGGTTTTGAGCATCTCTTCGGCAAAGTATACGGTACCATAGCCTGTTGCTTCCGGGCGGATCAGACTACCACCCCATTGTAAAGCTTTACCGGTAAAGACACCGGTGAATTCATTCTTCAGTTTTTTATACATCCCGAACATGAAACCGATCTCTCTTTTACCAACTCCGATATCTCCAGCAGGAACATCTGTATCCGGGCCGAGATGACGGAATAGTTCCATCATAAAGGACTGGCAGAACCTCATTACTTCGCCATCAGATCTGCCGCGAGGATTAAAATCTGATCCTCCTTTGCCACCACCAATGGGAAGAGTGGTCAAACTGTTCTTGAAGATTTGCTCGAAGCCGAGAAACTTGAGGATGGAAAGGTTAACACTGGGGTGAAAGCGGAGCCCCCCTTTATAAGGACCGATGGCGCCGTTGAACTCAACCCGATACCCTCGATTGACCTCGACCTCACCATTATCAGCTACCCAGGGAACTCGAAACATAATTGTTCTTTCCGGTTCTACAATCCGCTCCAGAATATTGGCTTGTTGAAACTGCGGATTGGCCATATAAACAGGCCAGATGCTTTCAATTACTTCGGCTACAGACTGAATGAACTCGGGTTCATTCGGATTCCTGGCCTTTACTTTGTACATAAATTCTTGTAAATTCATGCAAATACCTCCAACGATTTTTTTTGCTTACGATTTATACTAATTTGCTTAGTATGTTAGATCATCGTTTCTATTAGAAACGGGTAAAAATTATAGTGTTCCACGATTTACTGCCTTATGGTTTGGTAATCAAGGCGGCACCCTTTCTGCCGTCTATTCTAATAATGAAAGGTTTTTCAGTCCGGAGATGGATGAAATGTTCTGTTTTCTGATGGATCTGCTGCTTTTGAAGCCATAACCAATCGATATGATTTTCTCCGAATGGAATTGTAAAATAACCGACATTCATGGCAAAGACATTCTGGAAGAAATGACTCCCCTGGGAAGCTTCAACGATAAAATTCTTTAATCCTACTTCCACAATTACCTTGGCTCTATTGATCTGAGCCCATTTAACCGGAATTCCGAGAAATCGATCACTGGAACCCCATCTGCCGGGTCCGATAAGGATATAATTTCGATTCTCTTTTCGTAAAGTTTCATTCAGAAACTCTATCTCATCTCGCATTTGCAAGGTTTTACTGTTATCAAATAGTTCCGGTACCAAGTAAATCAGATCGTGGATCCCTTCGATAACACCGTTACCCAGTGCACAAGTTGAAAATAATAGTAATTCCTTTTTGTCAATAGAATTTAAATTGATGCTCAATCTCTTTTTGCCCTTATATATTTCTGAAGGTTCCTGGCGATTTTCATGGTGGCCTGCCGTACTTCATGGAGTATCTCTGGCTCGGGAGCTACGCTCTGCTTTCCAGTGGCGAGATAAGGAACGTTGGTGGAGACTATGTTGACGAAAACGGTTATGGGTGCGTTGTCCAGGTCCCTTATGCCGTACCGCTTCCAGTCTATGCTCTTCAGTGCTTCGGTTATGGCACAGCTACCTTGGTCGAAGGTTAGGGGCACCCGGTTGGCGAACCTCATGATCTCCGCCTTTTTCTGTTCACCCACCAGTCTCCCGGAGTCTCCTCCATAGGAGATACCGGCTTCTATCACAAAGGCCACTCCACCCCGGTAGGTTTTTGTGATAGAAGCC
>CAZSVG010000243.1:0-2054 GCA_964610195.1 uncultured Candidatus Cloacimonadota bacterium
ACGATGCTGATAGGGATAAGATGACCAATCCTGCCAAGCTCGACTTGCTGATTCGATAGCCTGTTTGATCTCTTTCTCGCTTACTTGATGGTATTGTCCCAACTGGTGTTGATGGTCATGTGGTTCGTTGATTAGTCCGGTTTTACCTGCTCTGATTTCCTCCGATCCAATAAAAGCAGGGATATCAATAAAATCGTTGCTTATCATGTGCAGTTCGTATAATAATTTCTTGCGTTCATCACTTTGGAGAGCATAAGTCAAAATCTTTTCATTATGAGGTTTGGGGACTATCATCTCTTGACCTCCGGTTGTTCTTATATGATAATATAACCTATAATTAACTCTATTCCAACTAGATAATCATCTAGTCGATATTTAAGAGTAGCGAAGCTATCCATACTATAATAAACAGATGATTAGTAAGCAGTTGAGCAAGCAAGCGGGATAAAAAAACACTTGACATACAATATAAGCACTAAATTCATATTATACTTTCACATGAGAAGAAATTAAGGGGCTTGAGATGGTTCAACATCATAAAACTCTCAAAGGTAAGGAGTTAAAAATAAAAGAGAAGATTACACTTGCTGCTCTGGAGGTTTTTTCAAAATACGGGTACGACAAAACGACAATTTCCGATATAGCCAAACAAGCTGACATAGCAGACGGAACAGTTTATCTCTATTTTCACAATAAAAATGATCTGGCTGTTTATACTTATAATCGGGCTATCAAGATAGTTTTAATAGAGATCGATAAACAAATCGGGAAAATTCAGAATCCATTAGCTAAATTTTATTCCTTCTACGATGCAGCAATAAGTGTTTTTCAAGAGCGTCCTGATCTAATAACATTTATCGTAACCAATATGTTTCGTCTTCCCAAGGTGCCGATCAGCGATCCTGTATTTGATTGTTTCCGTGAATTTATGGGCTATATCCAACAATTGTGCCAGGAGGCAATAGATAAAGGCTTTTTACGAGAGGTTGACAGTGAGATTTTAACCTATCATGCCCATTCAATTCTCGATTACATAGCCAGGCTCTGGGTAGTAAGCGGTTATGAAGCAGATATGACCTCTCTCAAGAATAAAATGTTAGAAGTACTGATGTATGGGCTGATTCCCTGATACAGATGATATCAATTTCTTAAAAAGGGTCTCTATTAAACTTCCGGGTTTACTCCCAAAATCTTATGGAATAAGTTTCTCCGCTTCTTTTCTTTTAGATCTTCCGGATCAATTTTACCACTAAAAATTCGTTTCTTTACCAATCCCATAGCTTCCGACACGATATTACGAAAAGTACTGTAGAAGAATGCAGAAGATGGGTAAAGATCACGGTCAGAAGCAATATAGATCTTTTTGCAGTAATTTTCTGTAACCAATGAGACCCAGGTAAAGATCGCAGCATTGACATATCCATCAGCGAGCGAAGAAAAGATCTTGTTAACAAACGGTACACTCTTTAAAAAATCACCAGCCATTTTACTCATGAACTCTTCCACAGCAAATTCGACCAGACCTGATCCCCCTATAGCCATCGAAAAGTAAACCTTTTTCAGAATACTGAACATCTCTCTGTCTGGAACCCTGCCGTGATAGAGGACGAAAATTTCTCTGATCATTCCGATACTACCAGATAAAATGAAGAATGCATCAAGAAAACCGTTCTGAGAGAGACCGGTGGAGAGAAAGATCCTTAAGACGTATTTTCGTCGAATCAATTCACACTGTTTGCTGAGAGTTGCTATGACCTGATCATAACTTGCTTCGTTGTCCTGAATCGAATCTACGTCAAATCCGATTTGCAATAGATAGGTGTTTTTCCGGAAGTTCTCAATTCTTTTACGTCGGTATTCAGTTACTTTTCTCGGATTGTTCGTTACTAAATAGATCTTGGAGATGCTGAAAATTCTGAACAAAGGTAAAATAACCAGGAGAATAAATAAAAGAGAGAACAGACACAGAACGGCATACATCAGATAGGGGTGGATCGATTGGGTGTAATGGATCAGAAAGAGAAACTCCTTGAAAATTAAGTATAGGACAAATA
>CAZSVG010000244.1:0-2050 GCA_964610195.1 uncultured Candidatus Cloacimonadota bacterium
CTGCTCGAATCATATACAGAGAATAAAATAAAAGACCTGTAATAGGAGGTAAATCATGTTTAAAAGATTGTTAATTGCAGCATTAATATTGATGAGTTTCGCTTTCATCCACGGTTCCGATAAGCTCGATTTATGGTATAAGGGACAACAAATAGCCCAACAGAACTGGAACTGGGTTCCCGGAATGACAGTTCAGAATTCAAAGACTATTGACGTAAAGAGCAATGAAGTTGTTGATATCAGTGAACTCTGGCTATCCCATAAGCCGTATGAGGATAATCTGATCCTGACAGAACTGGTCAGAGCCACTTCCGGGGATAAAGAGTTGAGTGAGAAGGAGGCCAGAAAAACATGGGATGAGTTAATGAAAAGGGATATAACCCCGACAAAAGAAGGGTTTTTCTTTGCCAACGAGGACGATCTTACGGTCACTCCCCTTGATGAAGAAGAACTATTAGGAGAATTCTCCTGCTCTCTCTATCAATTCGAATACAAAACATCAAAGAAAGGGAAAGAAGATATCAGCGGTAAGATATGGTTGGACAAGGAGACCGGCGCTCCGATCAAGAGGGAGTTTGTGATGGCCAAGAATCCCCGTTTCGTCACCGGAATGCTGGTCGAAGAATATTTTCATTACGAAAAAAACAGTAACCGCTGGTATAGAGAAAAGGTAGAAACCACTGTACATGTATCTGTTCTTGGCAAGAAGATCGATAATCTTACTTCCATTGATTATCAAGAACACTGGCTTTATCCTCAATGAGTTCTCATTAACAAACAAAAAATAAAATCCTGACTTCTAAAAAGGATATGAGAAAAGGGCGATATCAATCGCCCTTTTCCTATAATTAACAGAATAAATTATCCCTTTTTGTTTTCGATCGCTGCTCTGACAAATTCTCTGAAGACCGGGTGAGGGATTGCCGGTCTCGATTTAAATTCGGGATGGAATTGCACGGCGATATAAAATGGATGTTCAGGAAGCTCGATGATTTCCACCAGCAGATCATCCAGATAGCTACCGGAAACAACTATTCCTTTGGAAGTCAGTAATTCGCGATATTTATTGTTGAATTCATAACGGTGACGATGTCGTTCCATTATCTCCTCGATACCATAAATCTTTTCTGCCAATGTGCTCGTTTTTATCTTGCAGGGGTAAGCTCCCAGGCGCATGGTCCCACCAATCTTATCAATATACTTTTGTTCAGTCATAAGATCAATAACAGGGTGTTCGCACTTCTCATCAAACTCAGAACTATAAGCTCCGGAAAGTCCACAGACATTTTTGGCAAATTCAATAACAGCAACCTGCATCCCAAGACAGATCCCGAAGAAAGGGATCTTATTCTCTCTGGCATAACGGGCTATTTCGATCTTTCCATCGATACCCCGAACACCAAAACCTCCCGGGATTAATATCCCATCTACATCTCCAAGAGCTTTATCCACCTCTTCTTTTTGAAATGTCCTTTCGGAGTCAACCATCTTGAGATTCAGTTTTGCCCGATGATAAGCGGCAGCGTGAAGAAGGGCCTGCCAGACACTTTTATAGGCATCCTGATGATCGACATATTTACCACAAAGGGCTATCGTGACCTCCTTCTGGGGATTTCTCAAGTTTTTTACCAGCCCTTCCCAATCAGAGAGATCGATGGGCCTTTCTTCCAGTTCGAGATGTCTACAGATTACTTTATGCATTTCCGCTTTGTAAAAATTTAAGGGGACCTCATGGATATATTCCACATTATAGGCGTTGAAAACATGATCTTTCGGAACATTGGTGAAGAGAGATATTTTGGCCGAAATATCACTGTTAAAAGGCTTATCTGAGCGACAGATCAAGACATCGGGCTGGATACCTATTTCTCTTAATTTATAGGCACTATGCTGGGTTGGTTTTGTTTTTAACTCACCGGCTGAACAGATATAGGGTACATAGGTCAGAAAAATAAAGAGAGTATCTCTTATCCCGATCTCCATTCGATATTGCCGGATCGCTTCCAGAAAGGGAAGACTTTCTATATCTCCAACAGTACCCCCTATTTCC
>CAZSVG010000245.1:0-2000 GCA_964610195.1 uncultured Candidatus Cloacimonadota bacterium
CGGATGAAGTATATATCTATCGGCATAATGGAACTCCCACAGCTAATGGAACGATCAATCTTGCTCATTATAGTAGTATGAACGGGAGAACAGAGATCAACGATTATACAACCAATCCGGTCAGTTTTCTGGCTAATGGAGGGATTGGAGGTTTGCATGTTCATGATGTCGGTATGCCGGGTGATACGGTAACTTTTTCGGTCACTATGATTGGTGAACTTGCCGCCCCATTTCTCAATCAGCCACCAAATTATGCCACCAATGCAGAAACAACTCCGACTTTTTCTTGGTCGGAAGTTAATGTAGCCCTGTTTTATCAGTTTGAATTGGCTCATGATGAAGAGTTTGATGATCTTGTAACATCTCAGCTTTATTTGACTTCTAATACTTATCATCACTCAGATCCCCTTGATGTTGAGGAGACCTATTACTGGCGGGTAAGATCTTCTGATGGCGATGAATTTAGCGATTGGACCGAGCCATGGGTATTTACTACCGCTCATTTTTCACCCTTACAGGTGGATCTTGACGGTATTGCTTTGGGCAGCACGGTCTGGGGAAACTTTAATAATAATGGTTTTCTCGATCTATTAGTGACCGGCAATTATCTGACCAAGATTTATAAAAACAATGGCGACGGGTCATTTTCTGATCTAGGGGCTAATTTCCCCGGCCTGCGAAATTCCACAGCTGCCTGGGGAGATCTGAATAATGACGGTTATCTCGACTTTATCCTGATCGGACGTGATGCCAATTTACAGGCTCGGGCTTTTATCTTTCTGAATAATGGTGATGAGACCTTTTCCGAACTCGATGCCGGGCTGACTGCAGTCTTTAATGGTAGTATTGCCTTCGGAGATTATAACAAAGATGGCTGGCTCGATTTCATCATTATTGGTGATACCGGAAGCGGTTTTGCCACCAAACTATACGAAAATAATGGTGATTATACCTTTACTGTGATAGATTTGGTTGATGTACCTGAGGTCGCTCTCGGAGACGTCAAATTTGCAGATATGAACAATAACGGATATTTGGATATTGTTCTTTCCGGCTCTACCAGCCAGGGGAGTTTCTCCGATGTCTTTCTGAACGACGGTCTCGGTGGCTTTGTCCCGATGAATGCCGGTTTGATACCTCTATCAGGTAGTACCTTGGATATTGGCGATTTTAATAACAACGGTTATAAAGATATCCTGATTGCCGGTAATTCTGCACAGGGATTGGTTACTCTGATTTATCAAAATGAAGAAGGGGTTAACTTATATGATATTGAAGCCGATTTACCGGGGATTGCCCTTGGGACCGCTGCCTGGGGTGATTTCAATCAAAACGGAAATCTCGATGTCCTTTTGACCGGGTTTAATAACTCCGTTGTCTATCGCAACGTTGACGGATATTTTGAAGAGGTAAATGCCGGCTTGATGCCTTTGAGCACCAGCTCTGCGGCGTGGGCCGATTTCGACAACGACGGAGACCTGGATCTGGTTCTCTCCGGAAGTGGGGCAGAGGGTCCGATACTCAGATTATATCAGAATAAAATTGGTAGTGACATCTTCATGCCCAATACCTTCCCCTCAACCCCGGAAAATTCTCAAGTTACTGTCGGGCAGTGTTCGGTCTATTTTAGTTGGGATATGTCAACAGATTATGAAACCCCTGATGAAGCTCTAACATATAATATCAGTATGGGAACTTATAGTGGAGGAGAGGATTATATTAATCCCATGGCCGATCTGGATACCGGATACCGAAAGATACCAGCACCCGGTAACATGGGAACCAATAGGGAATTTATTCTGACTGATCTCCCGGCAGGAACCTATTACTGGCGGGTGCAAGCGCTGGATAGTGCCTTTGCCGGATCACTCTTTACCGAAGAGCAGAGCTTTGTAGTTACTTCTGTCTCTGCCGAAGAGAATACGGTTTCACCTTTTGTTACCAAACTGCACGGTAATTATCCCAACCCCTTCAATCCGGAAACTACCATCAAATTCTCT
>CAZSVG010000246.1:0-1995 GCA_964610195.1 uncultured Candidatus Cloacimonadota bacterium
AGTATTGTATGTAATATCCCCAAATTTTCAGAGACTCTCCATCTCCTGATAATTTCTCCGGTTAAGATGTCTGAGAAGGTAATCTCCCATACCTCATACTCAATTCCGTTATAATCTAAGCTCTCTTGATCATTTACCATGGCCTCTAGATAGAATACTTCTCCCAAATCTCTGTTCAGCATCGGATAAATCCAATTATCACCAATTTGCAGGTCAACAACTTTGATAAAAGATGCTGTCGGGTCATCAACGAGCAGGGAATCAACTTCGCCAGTTTGATCATTATCGAATACAAATGCCCAAACCCTGAGATAATCATCATGATTATACAGATACATTTTTTCTCTGACCGGGAATATAAAATCATAAACATCCAAAACAAAGTAATCTGTTGCATTATCATGAACTATTTCCGATATCTCCATATACAGAGGTTCAAACTGATCTAAAATATCTATCGAAATACCTGACAACTCTTCTCCGGGCTGGAGTTCTAACAGGGTTGGCTCAAATATACCACCAAAGGCTCCAAAAGGTTTTAATTGAGGATCAACTGAAGAAATAGCATAACCATATAAATAAAAATCTCCAAACTGGGAGGTAGTGATCGAAAAGTCTCCCGGTTCAGATAAAATGAAATAATCCACTTCGCTCTCCGATATAGGATCATAAAGAATCAGCAAGAACTCGTCTATTACAAGATCACCGGCATAGTTAACAATACCGGTTAAGACCGTTTCGGCAGGTTGATAGATCGGTTCAAATATCACCAGACCATATTGGGGATTATCATTGCCATCGTGGATAGTTGCAGCTATTTCATCGTAATCTTCACTGTCCCAGATATTGTTTTGGGCCATTATATCAGCAGTAGAAAGACTATAAACACTATTCAGATTACCATTAGGTCCAACATTATTATATATCTGATTCATCCCGTCATCATCGGGAAAGTTATTGATAATATCGCCAAGATTAGCACTTCCACCATTAATAATGTAGAACCCGGTAAAATTACCGGTAAAGATATTCTCCATAAAAATCGGCATCGAAGTTGCTCCATTGATCATAACCCCGGCTCCTGAATCGGGATTACCGAAAACAAAGTTATTCCGAACTATATTGTTACGGAAATAGCCTGAAGAATTGATCAGATAAACCCCGGTCAGATTATTTTCTATGAGATTATTTTCCACTGTTGGGTTGATATTACCTGCCCCGGTGATATCCCAGGCTGTCAAGCCCTGCCAGACATTATTGTGGATATGATTATTAATGATCGTGGGACTATTATGTCCACCAACCGATTGATTGCTTAACTGAATAGCACCTCTCGCCTGATTATTAAGAGCTGAAGTAGTGATCTCACAATTATCAATCAGAGTATTGGAATTCTGGACTATGAATATCCCATTTTGTTGGCTGTTCTCTATCCTACTATTGACTATATTAACCTGAGGAGGGTTAGCTGCACCGATCGCATAAACCCTGATGCCGGTTATATTATCATCAAACCGGCAGCTGGTGATGTTTACCGGCGATATGACCGAACTGATCCCTGTGTCGGCATTAGAGATAATACAATGAGTAAAATTACTAACCTGATTTTCGTTTTCCAGTCTCATCAAATCCCAGCGAGTCCCTATTGCAAAAAATCTGATAGAATCTGCTTCTGTTCCAACCGCTTGTATTGTTCCCTGCACTGTGAAACGATAATTACCCATTATCTGGATCTGAACACCAGGTTCAATGGCCAGTGACTCACCTACCGGAACTACTATATTGCCGATCACCTGATAGGGACTATTATCGAGAGTCCAGAGTCCCGATTGATTCCCTATTACATCTGTCCCATCAATATGCAATATTAATAATAGATTCAAGATGAATATCAAACATACCATCTTCTTTCTCATATAATCCTCCTTCTTAGAACAAACTCTTGATTTCTTGATGCTGGTTATAACAGAGTTGAACACAACCCTATCAAGACTT
>CAZSVG010000247.1:0-1989 GCA_964610195.1 uncultured Candidatus Cloacimonadota bacterium
ATTCATCAGGTTGATGGGTTGATGTATCTTGACGGAGCAAATCTTAACGCTCTGCTCGGTCTGGTTAAACCTGGACAAATCGGCTTTGATGTGATGCACATGAATCTCCATAAGACCTTTTCCACCCCGCACGGCGGAGGTGGACCAGGTTCCGGTCCTGTCGGGGTTATTGAGAAATTAATCCCCTTCCTCCCCTATCCAATTGCCGGTAAAGATGGAGACCGATTTATCCTTGATGATAGCAACTGCGATTCTTCCATCGGGAAGGTTCATAGTTTCTATGGTAACTTCGGGGTCTATCTGAGAGCCTATATATATATAAAAATGCTTGGTCAGGAAGGATTGAAAAGAGTTGCCCAGAATGCTATCATCAATGCCAACTATCTTCTGGCCAAACTAAAAGATCACTATTATGTCCCCTATCCCAGCTACTGTATGCATGAATTTGTCGCGAGTGGAAAATGGCAGAAAGAAAAGTATGATGTACGAACGATGGATATTGCCAAGAGACTTCTTGATAAAGGATTTCATGCCCCTACTGTTTACTTCCCCCTGATTGTCCACGAGGCTTTAATGATCGAACCGACTGAGACAGAAAGTCTGGATACCCTTGATAACTTTATCAGGGCAATGATCGAGATTGCCGAAGAATGTGAGAAAGAGCCCGAAACGGTAAAATCAGCTCCGATGAAAACCCCGGTTAAACGGGTTGATGATGTTAAAGCAGCCCGGGAACTTGATGTAAGATTTAACTGGTAACTATTAACAGAAAAAACAGAGCAAAAAAAAACGCCAATTTCTTGAAATTGGCGGTTTTTGTTATTTAATAATCTGGCTTATAAATCTGAGAATGGATTATCTTCAGGCACTTCCTGGGTATTCTTGACGTATTTTTTCCAATCCTGTTTATCCCTATCTCGACCTCGATTATCATCTGAAGTACGATAATCAGCTGAAGCGGGAGTCATTTCCAGAGGTTCCAGAGATATCCTTTTTTTCTGTTTATCAATCTGTTGAACTCTCAGACTGATTTTTTTAGCGATATCCTCTTCACCATATTTGACACTTCCTCTCATCATCTTTGATTTGGGTAACAGGCCGGTCAAGCCTTCCTGGATGCGGACAAATACTCCGAAATTGGTAATACTTTCAATAACACCCTCGATTTCATCACCCTCTTTTAGATGATCATCGATTAGATCCCATGGATCATCTTTAAGTGCTTTCAAGGATAACGAAATCTTTCGTTCTGTTCTGTTGATCTTGATTATCTGAGCCTCTACAAAATCACCAATATCGACAACTTCTGAGGGATCATTAACCCGACTACCTCTCAGCATTTCGGATATGGGAATCAAGCCCTCAACACCCGGTCTGATTTCACAGAAACTACCAAAAGATTCATTACGGAGTATCCGACATTTGACTATATCATCCTCTTTAAGTTCTTCCAGAGCCTGAATCATCGGGTCAGGTTGTAACTCTTTCATGCTCAGGGCAATTTTATCTCCATCGATGCCAATTACTTTTATATTGATCTTATCACCGATCTTGACTATATCTCGTGGATTATCCACTTTCACCCAGGATATTTGAGATATATGCAGCAGACCATCGATGCCACCAAGGTCAACAAAGGCACCAAAATCTGCTATCCGGCTGACAATACCTTCAAAGACAGCACCAACTTCCAGTTTTTCCATGGTCTCTTTTTTCATCTCTCCCACTTCTTTCTCTAGTAGTGCTTTACGAGAGATGATAATATTTCGCATATCAGATGATATCTCGGTTATCTCGAAATCGTAATAGTGACCAATCATGGTCTGAGGATCTGATATATATCTGATATCTGCCTGGGAAAAAGGACAGAAGGCTCTGGTTCCCAATATCTCTACAGAGTAGCCACCCTTGACAGTACTGACGATTTTCCCTTTTACCGGTACTTTTTTATCATAAGCTTCCTTCAAAAAACCTTTATCTACATACTTA
>CAZSVG010000248.1:0-1970 GCA_964610195.1 uncultured Candidatus Cloacimonadota bacterium
AACAGTAACTTCATCTCCATGGTCAATAACTCATCACCTTATTATGACATTACAACTGGAAGTGAACTCGTCAATCAGGAATTCTTTGAGTTTATCGTTTCTGCTTCGGTTCAGGACGGGTATGTAGCGAATTTTGTCCTTGATGTTAATTCTCCCGAAACCAATGTTCAGTTTCCCTTCCACCTGACTATCAGCAAACCAAGTTTACAACTGAGTTCCTATATGATCGAGGAAATTGAGGGTAATTTTAACGGACAAATTGACCCGGGAGAAACGGTTAATCTGGTCCTGCACTTTACCAATCCAACCACTTCCATAGTTAAAAACTCAGGAATTCTGGTAACAACTTCCCATGATTATATCAATATTGATACCCCTGCAGTCGATATCGGAGATGTTGATCTAATGAGCAATCTCCAGCTGCCCATTCAAATTACCATCACTGAAAACTGTCCGATCGGAGAGATAATCCCTCTGGCTGTTACCGTTAATGGGGATAATATCACCACCTATAATAAGTCATTGAATATCGGGGTCTCTGTGGCAGATATCTTCCACAACTTTGAGAATGGTGACGGAAACTTCGTCAGCAATAACAATGACGGCTGGCAATGGGGTATTCCGACGATTACCCCCTATTCCGGGACTCACTCATGGGCAACTGTTTTAGACGGTAACTATGCTGATGCCGCAAATTGGACCCTCGATTCTGAAGATTATCTGATTACCCCCACCAGCAAACTGAGCTTTTATCACTACTATAACATCGAGAATTACTGGGATGGTGGCAATGTAAAGATCTCCATGGATAGTGGTAATAGCTGGCAAATCATTCACCCGGAAGGGGAATATCCCGTTGCCAATGTTAATTCGGGTAATAGCGGAATCCCCAATCAACCGGCCTATTCCGGAAATAGTAATGGCTGGCAGGAAGCTATCTTTGATCTCTCTCCTCTCTTTGGTCAGATCGCCCGTTTCCGTTGGCATTTTGGATCCGGTCCCTGGGTAAATAACCTCGGCTGGTATATTGACGATATGGCTTTGAATGTGACTGCTCCGTTATACGCCTTCATTAAAGGTAATGTCGAGTTGTTACAAAGCCCATTTGGTGTTAATGAGGTGATCATTTCTGCCGGTGAATATAGTGTTAAACCGGATCTGAACGGGAACTATACTCTGGTCCTCCCTGCCGGAAGCTATAATGTCACTGCTTCTATGCCCTATCATTATTCGGCTATTGATTACGATGTTGTTCCGGATGAAGCTGAAACGATTAACGATCTTGATTTCACCCTGCAATATCTGACTCCCGCAACCAACCTGAGATATCACCTGATCAATGATGATACGGTTATTGAATTGACCTGGGCATATGAACCGTTACCTGAAAGATCAAATCCACAGACTGAAGTCTATGGTACGAGTCCAACCCAGAGAACCAACAGCCGGGACCGGGAACATTACTTTACCATCTACCGTCAACAGGATAGCGGGATCTTCCAGATGATTCATACTACCAATGAACTCTACTACTCGGAAACTTTACCAATTCCCCAGAGCGTCTATCGTTTTTATGTCGTAGTTGAATATCCTCTCGGTAATAGTGATAAATCCAATGTCATCAGTACTGATGATCCCGATTTTGATACTGAAGATTTGCTGCCTGTTGTCTGGGAATACTCACTGAAACAGAATTATCCCAATCCTTTCAACCCAAATACTACTATTTACTTCACTATCCCTCAACAGGAAAGAGTTACTCTGAAAATCTACAATATCAAGGGAGAATTGGTTAAGACAGTCGTTGACGAAGTATTACCGGCTGGCTTGCATCATGTTCAATGGCAGGGGGTTAACCACCAAAATAGAAGAGTCAGTTCCGGAATATATTTCTACCAAATCCGGGCCGGGAACTTCAATCAGGTCAAAAAAGCCCTCCTACTGAAATAGAAACTTGTAAACAAAAGGAA
>CAZSVG010000249.1:0-1920 GCA_964610195.1 uncultured Candidatus Cloacimonadota bacterium
TTTTAAATCTCAATTCTGCCTGAGCAGGAAAAACCATCGGTCTGACCGATAAAACATGGGGACATAAAGGAGCAACTATTAACGCATCCATCTCAGGAGAGAGGATGGGACCTCCTGCTGAAAGGGAATATGCTGTCGAACCTGTTGGGGTTGCCGCTATCATTCCATCACAACGGGTTTCCACGACAAAGTCACCGTCACAATATAATTTTATCTCGATCAGACGTGATACCAACCCCTTATAGATGACTGCATCATTTAAAGGATAGCCCTGGTAGATAGATTTATTGTTCTTCTTTACTTCGGCTTTTAATAACATTCTTTTCAGCAAGGTGAAATCGGAATCGAATAATCTATCAATATACTTCCGGAATTCTCTGATCGAGAAATCGGATAAGAACCCAAGCTTACCCATATTAATCCCCAATATCGGTGCTGAACACTCCAGAGCAAAATCTACTGATCCCAAAATTGTTCCATCCCCACCAAAAACAAGGATTGAATCGAGTTTACTTCCTTCTTTATAAGGTTTGACATAATCAGGGAAGAGATGACGTTTCTCTCTAATGGTATAGAGTTCCAACCCTTTTCTTCTCAGATGACCGTCGATTAATTGGGTTATAATTGCCCGATCTTCTGCCTGACAGTTAGTAAACAGGCCAATTTTTTTCATCCTTTCTTCTTCCTATATTAGTCTAATGAGGAGAGAATATTAAGATATGAATGATATCTCTCTTCAGGGAGTTTACCTCTTCTCAATGCCTGCATTACGCGGCAACCATCTTCTGTTATATGATTGCAATCGTTGAATTTACATCCCAGTGCCCGGTTTTCGAAACCGGGGAATAATCTTGGGATAGAACTTTTATCGCTTTTATGAAGGCCAAAAGTCTTGATTCCGGGAGTATCTATCAGGTAACCACCAAATGACCAGGGGATCAGTCTGCTGCTACTTGTTGTGTGAGTTCCTTTGAAAGAATATTTACTGATCGCGGCGGTTTTCAGATCTAGTGTCGGATCCAGATTGTTTATCAAAGATGATTTCCCTGTTCCCGATACTCCAGAGAATACCGAATCTTTGCCATGCAGCACCTCTTTTAGTTCCTCAATTCCCACCCCAGTTAAGGCAGAAGCATAGAGAACCTGTATTCCGTTCACTTCATAATATCGACATTGTTTCCTGATCAGATTCAGATCTTCCACCAGATCAATCTTATTGATACAGATAATCGGTTTTATTTCTGCTATCTGAACAGCACACAAGTATCGATCTACTAAATTCAGATTCAAAGGGGGCTCAGCACAAGCAGTAGTGATTATAACCTGATCTATATTGGAAGCTATCAGAACCTGCAACTGGTTTTTACCCTGATCTATATATCTGGTGAGAGAATTTTTCCTCTCTTCTATCTCTTCAATTCGAGGATGTTGAGAATATTCTACCCGAACATAGTCTCCCACTGCTACGATATTTCTTTTTTCAAAATCAACGATCTTTAAGCGACCGCTCAGAGGGCAAACTATCTCCTCATCTTCAAGTTTTACCCGGAAATAATTCTTTGTATAAGCTTCCAAAACTCTACCACGTTTTAGAATAATATTTGATTTTTTACTAAACCGTTCTTTTATGTTGAGTCTTTTTCCGGGTCTGGGATTGAGGTCTGCACTCTGATCATATTCTCTCTCTATTGATTCTTCATCATGTCTTATTCTATCGCTTCCCCGATCTTTCTTTGCCATATTACCTCTTTTGAGTAAACAGCTAAATATAGCCCACTATGTCAAGAAAACTTTCACCGAGCCTGTCTTGACTCTTCATGATTAATGTCCGTTGACAAGAGGTTTGAGAATTTTGGACAACAGGTTTGACACAAAACTGTGGATAACTCGAATTTGACAAGAGGTTTGACACAAACGTCA
>CAZSVG010000250.1:0-1911 GCA_964610195.1 uncultured Candidatus Cloacimonadota bacterium
TACTCTGATCACTTCCTGCTATACATTTCCGAACATTCTGATCTTTGATTATGTACTGGCGGATGTGGACGAGATGAGAGCCAAGGCGATCATCGATTCGCTTGGTGATAAGAATCAGATCTTTATCGCTACCCCTACCCCATCTCTTTACCAATCAATGAAACTACCATTTATCGATATGGAGAGATTGCAAGAAAAGCCATGAAAGTAACCAAAAGTATAGTAGGATGGGTGATGTATGATTTTGCCAATTCCTCATTCACTACTATCATTGTCAGTGTTATTTATAGTGTCTATTTCCGGAATGTCGTGGTCGGTTCTGAAGAGTTGGGTACCGCTCTCTGGGGAAGAGCGGTCAGTATCTCTATGATGATGGTTGGTCTTTCAGCGCCGGTCTTTGGAGCTATTGCCGATCACTCCCGTTCCAAAAAGAAATTCCTCTTTATCAATACCTATCTTTGTGTGATCTTTACCTGTCTACTCTATTTCGTGACCCAGGGTGAGATCCTGAAAGGGATGATCTTCTTTATCATCGCCAACTTCGGATATAACAGTGCTAATGTCTTTTATAACTCCTTTCTTTCCGAAATAGCACCCCGTAGCGATCTGGGGAAAGTGTCCGGTTGGGGCTGGGGGGTCGGTTATGTTGGTGGATTGTTGTCCCTCTTTATTTCCCTCTATCTGGTCAATATTGATGTCAGATTGGTTTTCCCCGCTATCGGATTGTATTTTGGGCTCTTCGCCCTCTTCACTTTTTTCTGGTTAAAAGAGTTTCAACGACCATCCAAACGGACTAATTATTTCAAGGTGGCCTACCACCGCATCAGCTTTACCTGGCGAAATATTAAAAGATTCAAAGAGTTAAGCCGCTTTATTATAAGCTATTTTATATATAATGATGGGATCATCGTGGTTATCAGTTTTGCAGCAATTTATGGTGCCACTCGCTTCGGAATGACCCCTCAACAGCTAATCGTCTATTTTATAATAGCCCAACTGACCTCAATTGTCGGAGCTCTCGCCTTTGGTTATGTGATTGATAAAACAGGTTGTAAAAAGACTATAACATTGACCCTGATCATCTGGGTAATGGTGGTTATCGGGGCTTTCTTTTCCCGCTCTATTACCGAATATTATTTTGTCGGGATGCTGGCCGGCATAGCTATCGGTTCCAGTCAATCGAGTAGTCGCACAATGCTCGCCTTGCTTACCCCATCGAGTAAAATGACCGAATTTTTCGGATTCTATGCCCTGACCGGTAAACTGGCATCAGTATTTGGTCCTCTTCTCTATGGCGAAGTAGCCAGAATTACCGGCTCCCAAAGATGGTCTCTTCTGGCCGTGCTCTTTTTCTTTGTTACCGGGGGGATAATTCTGCAAACAGTCAATGAGTCGAAAGGAAAAAGCGTTGCTGCCGAATGGAAGGAAGAATAAGGAAATGTCGAGGGGGCGAAAAGGCGAGAGGGAGAGTGGGAGAAAAAGCCAGAGGAAGAATTGCAAGTGTGTTCCTCGAATGAACAGAGATGAAGCACTAATAAACACAAATGGAAATCCTGCTGAAGAGAAGGAAGTAGAAAAAAAAGTTACAGTTATCAGCTATGTAGTGATAAATTAAAAGTCAAAAACTGTAGCATAAACTTCAGTCTGTGTTCTTAAGAAAAGCAACTCTATTGAGAGGGATGGCTAATCGGAACGATGTCTTTACATGTAAAGTACAATCAACTGCGGTAATTCTGATCAACTTTGAAATTTCCAAAAAATTGTCATCCTGAGTGTTCTGCTGGCTGCTTCTAGCTCTGCCCAACAGCAGATTGGATCGATGGATGAACTATTCTGTAGTTTGTTTTGATTTCCTTTACCCTTCGATAAAATTCCCGGAAAAGAAGCAAGCAAAGATAACGGGAATCACTC
>CAZSVG010000251.1:0-1903 GCA_964610195.1 uncultured Candidatus Cloacimonadota bacterium
AGGAGAGGGTGAGATTCTCGGATTTCTGGGACCAAACGGAGCCGGGAAATCAACTACTCTCAAGATTTTAACCTGTTTCCTGACCCCCACCGAGGGTAATATCTTCATCGACCAGTATAACATCTATGAACACACGACCCAGATCAGGGAACTAATTGGATACCTTCCGGAAAATAATCCCCTGTATCACGATATGACTGTCTATGATTACTTGCATTTCATTGGTGAGTTACGGGGTTTAAGTCAGAATGTATTCAGTAAGAGCTTACGTAATGTGATCGATAAGTGTGGATTAGCTGGTGTTGTATCCAAACCGATCCATACTCTATCGAAAGGTTATCGTCAGCGAGTTGGATTGGCTCAAGCCATTCTTCATGATCCCAAAATACTGATTCTCGATGAGCCGACTTCCGGGCTCGATCCCAATCAGATCATGGAGATTCGTGATCTGATTATAGAGTTGGGCAAAGAGAAGACATTGATTCTCTCCAGTCATATTCTGCAAGAAGTTCAGGCAGTATGTAACCGGATCGTCATTATCAACAAGGGTGATATAGTTGCCGATGGATCGATGGATGAGTTAAAAGCCAGTATGCAGGGTAAGAACAGACTGAATCTGGATCTGATCGCCCAAGATTTTGATTCGCAATCATTGAAGGAAAATATCCCGGAACTTGATATTGTCAGTATCACCCCTAGAGAAGATCATCTTTCTCTGGTCATTGAATATAGCTCTGATAAAGATCTTCGGGGTGATATCTATCAATACATTAAAACCAGAGACTGGGTTATTCTGGAAATGCATCGTGAATTCATGAGTCTGGAAGACCTGTTTAGAACCCTTACTATTGATAAAGAGGTGGCCTGATGAGAAGTAAAACCGCTATTTTGGTAAAAAATGAAATCAAGAACTATTTTCATTCTGCCTCAGCTTATGTTGTTCTGGTGGTATTTTTATTGATTACCGGCTGGTTCTTTGCCAGTCCTCTGTTTGTCATAGGACAGGCTGAACTTCGTTCACTATTCAGTACCATCCCCTGGATATTTTTGCTATTTATCCCGGCAATAACGATGGGGAGCATAACCAAAGAAAAATCAACAGGAACGTTGGAAACCCTGGCAACCCTTCCTTTGCGAGAGAGTCAGATAGTGATGGGTAAATACTGGGCTGCTCTTCTTCTTACTTTTGTAGGAGTGCTTTTCACCCTGGTTCACTTTTTCACCATTGTAGCCCTTGGTTCCAACATAGACTATGGAGCTATCTTTTGCGGCTATCTGGGATTGATTTTGATCGGAGCAGTCTATTCAGCCATCGGAATTTTTACTTCTTCTCTAACCAGTAATCAGATAGTTGCCTTCATCATTAGTTTTCTCTTTATCTTCTTCTTTGTTATCATCGAGTTTATTCTCATCTTTATCCCGGGTGGAGTTGTAGAGATATTCCAGTACTTGAGTATCGGATATCACTTCTCAAACATCTCCAGAGGAGTAATAGATACCAGAAATATCATCTATTTCCTCAGTCTGATTATCTTCTTCTTACGCCTGGCTGTGATTTCGATGGAAACCAGGAAATGGAAATAGGGGGTAGATAATGAAAAACATCAATAAAGCAGAAAAACGTCGTTCATTGTTTATAAATATTGTTATCATCCTCGGTATTCTGATTGTGATCAATCTGATCTCCGTGAATATCTTTTTCCGGTTGGATCTTTCCCGCGGGAAGATCTATTCGCTCTCTCGTTCCAGTAGAGAAACAGTCAGAGAATTACCTGACAGGTTACTAATAAAAGCTTATTTTACGAAAAATCTACCTGCTCAATTAGCCGATGCTCACCGCTTTACCAGAGATATCCTGGCCGAGTATCAAGCCTATTCGCGCGGTAGAATAAGATTCGAGTTT
>CAZSVG010000252.1:0-1888 GCA_964610195.1 uncultured Candidatus Cloacimonadota bacterium
AGTGTAGATGTTTTCTTGTATTACTTTCTGAAACCTCTCATTGAGATCTGATAGGCTATCAATCAGTATTTTTTTGTCTTTAGTGAGAAAGACGTTGCCATGTCCAGAGATAGATTTAATATGCGTCCGTTTAAGATTGTCCAATTCGATGATAAATCTATTAATAGTTGATTTAATAATAGATGAGTCTTTCATAGAGAACAATGCGTAATTCGTTTTAAATCTTGATTTTATCTCTTCAGGAAAATCCTTTAGTACTAAGTTTTTATCGAGCATAATCGTCTTCTCTTGAGGTCGGCTATTCTCGAACTTTATCTCTATGTATTGAAAGTTATTTTTATAGACATTGAGAACTCTTGATAGGTCAAACGATTGGATCGGGTTCTGAGTAAGGTTTTTCTCTATTTCTTTGATCTCAACTAAATCCGGTTTCTTTATTTCATGATTAGCTCTTTTCGACAAGCTGGGAATAGAACTGATTTGCTGTAATGCAGTCTCGTCATCACAGTTATTATCAAATCCTAAAATAGATACTACCGAGTCTTGCTCCGGTAGATCTGTTCCATTTTCTAATGCCGACAAATACTTCATTAGAGAATTATAGTAACGTGATACCCATTCGCCTTGATGTATCATAGCATTTTGCGAAGTCAGATTCCTCGGTTCATCAACTATCGTGCGAGGGATAGGAGTGAAGATATAAGCAAGCTCTTCGTCTATTATTAAGACTCCGATATCAATAAAATCAGAATGATAAACTCTAACTCCTCTTTCATATAACTTTGTAACAGCTTTAAAATCCCCGTAACCCTGACGGAAAGATATTTCTTTGATCCTGGTTATTATTATAACATTTAAATCCTTGATATGTTCATAGTATAAAGTATCTACAACTGGTTCTGTTATACCGGGGGTTAGTAGAAGAATAGACTTCTGAGCGCTGCGAATACACTGGATCATCCTTTCTGTATTCATTGTGAAAAATGGGTTCATAGCATCTCCAATTATCCCTTATTTTACCTTATTGTGAATAAGGTCAGTTGGATAAGATCAAACACATGAGTTAACTTCAACATTCTATTATCTCCCATAGTTTTTCTTCTTCAGGTTTATTATCCCAATAATCCTTTATTGGTTGTCCTTCAGGTAATTTGAAGGCTACACATAATAGATGGGTTGGTCTGCTCATGGCCACGTATATTACGTGAAGAGCTCTTTTCTTTAGAGTCTCATTTCTTTCACTATCTGATTCACATTGCTTGAAAAAATTCTTCAGTCGGTTGACTTCATAATTATGCCACTTTGTGTCGAGAAACAAAGTAGCTGTATGGGTTTCTCCTTTGACAGAGTGAACTGTGCCTACTTCAATAGTTATCTCATTATCAGAAATATCTACCGGATAGATATTTTGCAACCTTGAAGCTTGTTGAAAAACATCTGCCAAGTCTTTTTCAATAAACTCACTTACTTTATCATAACTGCCTCCAATGAGGGGAAACAAGCAATCTTTAATATAAGTCGTTATCTCTGCATAAACACAAAATGGATAAGGAAGATCACCATTAGAACAGCTATCATGGCACCTGTGCATTATAATCTTTCTGCTCCACTTGCTAAGATTTTCTAACAACTTCAAGAATATTTCGGGATAATTTGTTTTCATATACACCAGAAAACTTGTTTTAGAGAAAGGCCGATCATCTCTTAAGGGATCTCCTATTTCTGCTAAATACAACATTCTGATAATGGAGTTTATTATAGCATCACTTACAGGTTTTACGTTGAAACAAACATCTTTTTGTGGAGGAGTAAGTAAATATTCTCTTAAAGTATCAAAAATCATTCTTTTTTTATCAGGTTTACAATAAGAAGGGAAATAGGAAGGAAG
>CAZSVG010000253.1:0-1886 GCA_964610195.1 uncultured Candidatus Cloacimonadota bacterium
ATGTTCTTGATCCGGCTCTTTTAAGACCTGGAAGATTTGATCGCCAGGTGATCGTTGATATGCCCGATATTAATGGCAGGGTAGAAATCCTGCAAGTCCATTGCAAAAACCTACCTTTATCTCCGAATGTCAACTTATCGGTAATTGCCCGGTCAACACCGGGTTTTAGTGGTGCCGATCTGGCTAATCTGGTTAACGAAGCAGCTCTGCTGGCAGCCCGGAAAGAAAAGAAACAGATAGAGATGGATGACTTCGAAGAGGCCAAAGATAAAGTTACTATGGGAAAAGAGAGAAAAAGTAAAGCTATCAATGAAGAAGAGAAGAAGATCACTGCCTATCATGAGATCGGGCATGTTCTCTGCTCTATCTTTCTTGATAAGACCGAGCCGGTGCATAAAGTAACCATTATCCCCCGCGGTTTTACCGGGGGAGCTACTCATTTCCTGCAAACAGAGAAATCTAATTACTCAAAGAGTTACCTGCAACAGAAGCTGATCGAGCTCTTGGGCGGTAGATCTGCCGAAGAACTGATATTTAACGAATTATCGACTGGTGCCGGGATGGATATCGAAAGAGCTACCGACCTCGCCAAAAAAATGGTCTGCCAGTGGGGTATGAGTGAAAAAGTTGGGCCCATGACGGTTGGCAAGGATGAAGAGAACCCCTTCCTGGGGAGAGATATCCAGCATCGTGACTTCTATAGCGAAGAGACGGCTCGCCTTGTTGATGGTGAAATCAGAGAAATTATTTTTGATGCTCATAAGAAATCGTTAGAAATTCTATCCGATAAAAAAGTGTTATTGAGTATCATGGCGGAAGAATTATTGGAAAAGGAAATTCTTAACGTTGACGATATCTATAAACTGATCCTGGATAATGTTCCGAAAGAAGAGCAGGATTACGTCAACCAGCAGTATGAGAAAGCCAAAGAGATCAAGATCGATTCCTCATCCCATCTAAAAAAGACCGCAGATCAGGAAATTCGAGAACAACCTGCTGACCAGAAGAAGAGAACCAGGAAAAATAACCAAAAAGCTGCTGAGAAAGAAGTCTCCGAGAACCAGAATGATAAGAAAGAACCTACAGAGGATAAAGATGGAGAGAATTGAGGGGACAACCATTATCGGGGTCAGAAAGGGCAATCTGATAGCTCTTGGTGGTGATGGACAAGTCACGCTCGGTAATACAGTCATTAAAAGTAAAGCGAATAAAATCAGAAAACTCTATAACGATAATGTGTTAGCCGGTTTTGCCGGGTCAACTGCCGATGCCTTTACTCTATTCGAGAATTTCGAAAATAAATTGAAAGAGTATAAGGGTAATCTCAAAAAAGCTGCTGTGGAGCTGGCCAAAGACTGGCGTTCTGATAAGATATTACGTCGCTTGGAAGCGATGATTATCGTCGCTGATCGGAATAACCTGCTCATCCTGACCGGTTTGGGAGATGTTCTGGAACCTGATGATGATGTTATAGCGATCGGTTCTGGAGGAAGTTATGCTTTAGCTGCAGCCCGTGCTCTGGCTAAACATACTGAAATGCCTGCTGATCAGATAGTGCGTCAATCCCTGGAGATCGCCTCTCAGATCTGTATCTATACCAACGGAAATTTTATAGTTGAGGTTTTAAATATCAATGAATAATCTCGATAAACTGACGCCAACCAAAATAGTCAAAGAACTCGATAAATATATCATAGCTCAGGATAAGGCCAAGAGAAGTGTAGCCATAGCGTTACGGAACAGGTGGCGGAGATTGAAGGTAAAAGGTGAACTGCAACAAGAGATCGTTCCCAATAATATAATCCTGATCGGACCGACCGGGGTGGGCAAGACCGAAATAGCGAGAAGAATAGCCAATCTGACCAATGCTCCCTTTGTTAAAGTAG
>CAZSVG010000254.1:0-1886 GCA_964610195.1 uncultured Candidatus Cloacimonadota bacterium
TGTGAAATAATTAATTGCATTATCAGAACGGGTTTCAGAAAAGAGATCCAGATAATTCGGCTGGTAAAGAGTCCTCAAGCCTCTGTAAAGCCCAGTAAGGGCTACTTCAAAATCGGATTGCGACTTGTAGAAATTGTTCACGTTGTTGTCAGAGATTGGCGCTAAATCGATCAATGAGTGGTCACAAGAAAAATTGGTTGATAGAAGCATGACCAACAATATGCTTTGTATTATTTTTTTCATATCAGTAATTATTAAAATGTTAGAACTTAAGATTGATCCCAAACGTGAAATTTTTGCTGACGGGATAATTTCCAAACTCTTCTCCAGGTGTTAGCGCATTCCCAAAATTACTGGATACCTCCGGGTTATAACCTGAATAATTGGTCCATGTTATAGGATCAGTTAGCGTTACATACACTCGTAAACTTTTCACTGGATCCAAGTTTTTCAATAATGAGGATGGTAGATTGTAACCTATGTTAATGTTTCTGATTCGAATGAACGAGGCATCTTCAATTTGCCAGCTCGAAGCTCTGGTATGCGATTGAGATCCTACCCCCCATACAGGACGAGGTGCTTCATCACTCAAATACACCTTTAGATTGTTTCCCCATGCTTCTGCAGTATATCGGTGCATCGTATTGATCACGCTCATACCTTGTTTAGCGATAAGTCCGATACTGAGATCAAAATTCTTGTAAGTAAATTCATTGTTGAACCCAATGATGTAGTCAGGATAATTATCACCCAGTATTACTCTGTCCTCCTCATTAACAACTTTATCACCGTTGGTATCCTCGTAGATAAAATCACCTACCGCCTGTTTAGCTCCAGCTAGCTTTGGGATTGTGTTCAGTTGTTCTTGTGTCTCAAATTTGCCAACAATATTATATCCGAAGAATGAACCAATCGGATGCCCGATCCTGGATATGTGAGAGTTCGTTAACCCACCGTTTGAAATAATCTGATTCTGGTTGGGACCCAATTCAATAATCTTGTTCCTTGTACGGGTATAGTTAATAGAACTATTCCATGCGAAATTACCCCATTTTTGTGCATAATCTACTCTTAATTCAATCCCCTGGTTCCTTACTTTCCCTATGTTCTGGAGCGAAGTGGTATAACCCGATGAAGCAGGAACAGGAACATTTAGCAAAAGGTCTTCCGTGTTGCTGATAAAGTAGTCAGCAATAAATCTGAATTTCCCCTTCAGTATAGATAAATCGATACCTGTATTAAAGGTTTTAGTTGTTTCCCATGTTAAATTTGCATTAGGAGCAGAACTTGGGTAAAGACCGGTTTGCAAGCTATTACCAAATACGTAATAACCAGTTCCTAACAGTGCCTGAGAACCATAAAATGGAATATCGTTGTTTCCAGTTAGACCATAACTAATCCGATATTTAAGTTCATCTACAGCCTTGATATCCGTCATGAATGACTCATCTGAAACACGCCATGCACCTGAAACAGAAGGGAAATAACCCCATTTATTGTTCAAACCGAATCTGGAAGACCCATCAGCTCTCATACTGACAGCAAGCAAGTACTTATCCAAATAGTTGTAGTTTATTCTGGAAAAGTAGGATAGCATACTCCATTCTCTTTTATCTGAATCTGTTTGCTTATCCAGTGCATTACCAAGTGTGATTGCATTGTCTGATATGAAATTTCTGCCAATTCCATAAAGATAACTATTCATCTCTTTCTGAACTGACTGACCGACCAAAACATTAAACTGGTGCTTATTCGCCTGCAAATAATAGTTCAGAGTATTTTCCCAAAGCTGATTGAATATCAATCCCCTTCTCTCCGTGCCAACATTATAGAAGACAGTTGGTGCCTCTTCCCGTCTTTCACTTAAGTTTTTCGGCCGATAATAC
>CAZSVG010000255.1:0-1879 GCA_964610195.1 uncultured Candidatus Cloacimonadota bacterium
CAAGATTTATCTGATTTCAAATTTAAACAGAACTATGATATCAGCATTGCGCATGGTTCGCTTCATTTCTTAGATCGTCTTAGCTGGACAAGGCTCATCACTAAGATGAAAGAATATACTAACAAAGGTGGTTATAACATTATTGCCGTCTTTACCGACAAGATACCATCCCCTCCGGATATGAAGGAAGTCATAGGGCATCTATTCAAAGAAGGAGAACTCTTGGAACTCTATAAAAGCTGGGAAATATTACTATGGGAGAGTTATATAAAAGAGGATGAACATCCAAACAGTATCAAACATCAGCATCCAATCAACAAAATTGTGGCAAGGAACATCACTAATAGATAAATCTTAGATAACTCCATCTTGCACATCGTTTAATAGTTCCTTTCATCATCAATGTCTTAATACCTGAGTAATCCGGTAATCAGATATTTTTCCAGTTTCGGCACAGCCCATTTTAAGTGATCTGAGAACCCATCTTTATCGTTGATCAATATCCAGTTTGCTACCCAACGCATCCTTCCAGCCATGAAGTCATCGATCTGGTTTTGATATGTTTCCGGCCATTTACGGAGCGTCTCGTAACCCTCCCGGAAATCAGAAAGATATAACTCGAAGTCTTGAGGCCGATCCTCCATCAGATCTCTCATCGCCATAGCAATGTCCTGGACAGGATAGCCCAAGCAGGTATCCTCGAAATCAAAAGGGCGTAGGTTACCCTCTGCATCAATGATAATATTCTCGTGATGAAGATCATGACTGATAACCATCAGATTCTTTTTTTCAGCATAGAGCCTCTTGTATACTTCATCTGTTTGCTGCTTCACTTTCAAGATAATATCGTATTGAGCCGGGCTGAACATCTCCCTGTTATCTTTCTTATAAAGAGCAACCTTCTCCCCCCTGGCAAATATCCTGTTCATCTCTCTTGTAGTAAATCCTACCGGTGGCTTATAGCTCTCGGAAAATAGGTGTAGTTTGGCGAATAGTTCGCCCATTTTAAAGATGTTCCGGCTGTTGATATTTTCCCACAATTTGTCACCGTTCAACCATTTCATAAGAAGACAATAGTGAACCCTTGATCCTTTATAGGATGCTGTTGAAAGGTATTTACCTTTTCTGGTCATTACAGGTTCCACCACACCAATATCAGATCCTGCCGTCAGATCGTGGAGCCATATTGCTTCTGAATTCAAATCGGAAAATGTTCTCCATCCCGGAGAAGAGATCCTCAAAGCATACTTCTCCGGACCTGACTCAGCAAGTAAGATACAGTTCGTATAATAACCGACAAATTGAATACGATGAAACTGCAAGGGGTACTTGCTCAGAGCACTGTTTGCCAACTTTTCGAAATGATCTGTATGCTCTCTTCTCATTCCCTCAAGTTTAACCATTAAACTCCTTTCTTACATTCAAGACTTAAGGTCTCAAATGTATAGTCTTCATGCATTTCTCTTAAACAATCTACTCATCTGTGTAAACTTGTGATAGAATAAGAGGGAATAACCCTAAGTTTGTATCCAAACATTCTGTAATCTTTCAGCAATTATCAGTTATTTCAGTAACAGCATCTTTTCTATTATCGTGAAACCGGGAGTACTCATCTTATAGAAGTAGACCCCTGAAACGACGGTAGTACCATTTTCATTTTTTCCATCCCAGATAGTCTGATACTCTCCCCTGGAATGAGGAGTATTAGCAACAAGTGTCCTGACAAGCTGACCACGGATATTATAGATATTCAGATCAAGTTTTTCCACATCCTGGCTTAAACTGAAAAAGATAGTCGTTGCAGGGTTGAAGGGATTGGGATAGTTGGTGAGTATAACCGGTTCAATGAGTGAAAGGTATTCTTCCTCAACTGAGACCG
>CAZSVG010000256.1:0-1872 GCA_964610195.1 uncultured Candidatus Cloacimonadota bacterium
AGATGGGTAATGGTTAATATAAACATAATTAGAATAATTATATACTTAATCATCTCAAAATCTGACCGTAAATTGAGTTGAGTCTATCGGATCAGCATTTGAAGTTCCAGAGATAATCATCCTCCGGGATAAAAAAACTATTGATATAATAATCAATAGATTACTATAGTTTTGAAAAGATTTTCTTCATCTGAGGTTTATGTTTCTGAAACAGGTCACTGATCGCTTCTCTACCTAAGCCTTCAACAGACATTTTTTTGGCTTTGGCAATCTGTTTGAAGGAGTTGACTGTCTCCTCATCAAGTCTGAAAGTAAGACGTTCTAACTGGCCTGATCTGGTCTTGGGATTGGTAAACTTTTTCCGTCCTCGTGGCATTCTAAACCTCCTCTCTCCTTTGAATACTAAAAGTTATTGATTTAAAACAAACTTAGAATTTAAAAGATATTTAGTCAATATATTTGTCAATTTGACGGTGGAAATTCATTCATCACTTTTTGATTAGACCTATTAATGTCCATTTATTGCTTATAACTAAGCTGAATCTAAACCTAACCGACAAGATATACTCATTAACTGCAGCATAATAGATGCCTTTTTCGGGTTGAAGAGGGACATGGAAATGATACAAAATAATATACCTTTACAGATAAACCCTCAGGGAAAAAGTGTCCTAAATTCAAATTTAAAGGAACCTCAGGTGATAGAATTCTCAGAGATTATCATGCCGGAGCCGATTCATCGTGCTGCTGCCGACTTAAATTTTACCCATCCCACTTCCATACAGGAGCAGGTTATCCCCTGGCTTCTGGAGTCAGAACAGGATTTAATTGCTCTTGCCCAGACAGGTACCGGTAAAACCGCTGCTTTTGGATTTCCAATCCTTGCCCTGACCAATATCGAACTCCACAATGTGCAGACTCTAATATTATGTCCAACCAGAGAGCTTTGCTTACAGATTCATGATGATTTTCTCGAGTATGCCAAGTATCTCCCACGCATAAAAATGGCTACCGTATATGGTGGAGCTTCAATTAATAAACAGAAAGAAGCTCTCAGGGAAGGGGTTCATATCGTTATCGGGACCCCCGGTAGAGTCCATGACATGATCAGGCAAAATGTCCTGAAGATAGATCAGATTAATATTTTGATCCTCGATGAAGCAGATGAAATGCTTAATATAGGCTTCAAGGATGATATCTTCACGATAATGAGCCATAGTCCCGAAGAAAAGCAGATCTTGTTGTTTTCTGCTACTATGTCCAAAGAAGTGGAAAAACTGGCCAAGACTTTTATGAAAAATCCTCACCGGATAAGTGCCGGTAGTGAAAATAGGGGTGCGGAAAATATCCTCCATTATTATTACAAAGTCCAGGCTCGTGATAAATATCTAGCGCTAAAAAGAATTGCCGACATGAATCCCCGAATTTATGGCATTGTTTTTTGCCGGACAAGAAAAGAAACTCAAGAGATTGCCAACAAACTACAGCATGATGGTTATAATGCTGATGCCTTACATGGAGACTTATCCCAGGGGCAGAGGGAGATGGTTATGGACCGTTTCCGCCGAAAGTATGTCCAACTACTGATTGCCACAGATGTAGCTGCCCGGGGATTGGATGTTGATGACCTGACCCATATTATCAATTATCATCTCCCGATGGAACCGGGAATCTATATCCATCGGACCGGTAGAACTGGGAGAGCCGGTAAAAGCGGAGTAGCTCTCAGTATTATCCATAGCAAAGAGATTGGACCTCTTAAAGCAATTGAAAGACGACTGGGAAAAGAGATCGCTCTCATTCCGGTGCCAAGTGGTAGAGAGATCTGTGAAAAACAACTTTTTCATTTCATCGATAATGTGGAAAGGGTAG
>CAZSVG010000257.1:0-1843 GCA_964610195.1 uncultured Candidatus Cloacimonadota bacterium
ATGGACTCCACGCATCCAGACATCTCTGGCAATAGCTCCAACCAGGTAGAAATCTATCCCGAATTTTGTGAATCCACGCTCCAGTGCTCCGAAAATCTCCCTAAAGTTTCCCTCGCTACGGATTTTGTTAAAGGGTATTGTCAATAAACTGCTCATATATCTTTTGTGCTGTTTCTATACATCTTCTGTTTCCTGTGGCCAATAAATCTGCGTAAGCTATTATCGGTGGTACAACATTTATATTTGGCTGTTTGTCATTCCAGAATCTTTCATATACAATAACGTTCCCTTCAGGGTCAGGTAATAACTTATATGCTCTTATCAGATTGGCTTTGTTTTCATTTGTATATAAAGTTAATACCTCTGGCTGAAGATAGTTGGTGTAGATATTTCCGGCAGCTTCACCGCCCCATTTTGTCATTGTCTTATCAAGATTCAGGTTTTTCCAGTGGATGAAGTCTGTTTCTTTATTGAATTTGAATTTACCCATGTACAATGCAGGTTTAAGATTATCATTGTACGCAGTAATCCACTTTTGTAACAACTCCTTTTTATTGGTTAATTTCAACTCCTTATCATTCTGCCATAAGGCAAATCCTTCATTAATAAGGCCTTCACGAATCAGTTTCACGTTACCGATTGCGATGTTGGCATTTCTGGCAAGTTCACGATAAGTATCGTTTATTTTGTTCTCATTTGTCAGGAAGAGGTATATGGCTTTTAATCCCGTTTTGGTAAATGCCCTTCCTTGCTTTTCCAGATGTACATAATTTTTGTTCTTCCCTTCCACCTTAAGAAGGAGATTCCGGGTTTCGATATTGATATTACCAGTAGCCTCTACATATGCTATTCCATGCTCTCTTAGAGCATCCTTTATCTTGGGAAACAGAGCTTCCGCTATTACCAGGAAAGGTCTATACCTATACGCCAGTTCAAATATTCGATTCAGCTGGAACGCTCTGAGTTCTTTCTTTATTTCAACATAGAATTTTTCGTAATGTCCCTTATAATTTATGTTCAAGGTCCCATCAATCTCCGGAACTGCTTGAGGTTCCCAATTCGCATTGATATTATGCTCTTTGAGAATTTCGTTTATTACTGTATAGATCAAATTGTCTTTCATTTTGTTCACTTATGTATGTTGTTCACGTTACGTGTACATGCAAATATACTGAACGCTTTCTTATAAAGCAAGAAAAAGTTAGTTAAGTTGCTCCATCCGGCTTCCGGCGACCGGTTATACAAGTTGATTGCAGGAGATTCACTTTATAAAATAGATTGAATTGCACATTCTTTGCACAAATTGCACATTTATGAAGAAGTCAAATATGGCTAATTCTTTGGACAATTTATATGCTTAACTATCTGGTAGTTCCATCTCAATCAAAAAATATTTTATAAATAATTCGACTTTTGGTTCTATAAAATGCCACTTTCTGTCATTAATAGGTGGATTTAAACTCTTACGGATATGAAAAAGGATTCTATCAAATTGTTTCTTCTTACAGGTGTACTGGCTGACCAGATACTATGGGGTGGTTTCTTCGACTGTGTAACCAGGATGACAGAAGAGGATGATTTTCTCGGCAACAATGAGGTTATTGCTGATATGAATGGCTCTATCTATGCTCAGCGGAGTCGCTTGGGGGGATGGATATTCAGTGATAATGCACGTGCAAATTGTCAGATCTACCAGGCGGTGCTGAAGATGGCAGTTCAGGCTTCAGTAGAAGAGCAGGTGAATTGATGAAGCGGTGTGAGGTATGAGGTATGAGGCGTGCGGTGTGGGGTATGGGGTATGGGTAAAGGGCATAGCGGCGTAATGTCATATTGACATAACGGC
>CAZSVG010000258.1:0-1841 GCA_964610195.1 uncultured Candidatus Cloacimonadota bacterium
TAAATTTCATCTGAGAGTTTTACCCCTTTGCTGGTGATACAATGCTCTTCGCATTGCCCACAAAAGACACATTGCCCATAATCACGGGTTATCGTGCGCATTCCCGTTTCCTTGTTATCTTCATTGGTTATGGCATTGGGTGGGCAGACATTGGCACAGGTCTCACAGCCGACACAGTTGTCTTCATCGACAACCGGTTTACCTCTGAAACCGGCAAATGGTTTGAACTCACCGGCAGGATATTTTGTGGTATAGGGTTTTGAAAATAGTGATATGATAGCTTCTTTTACTTCACGTAGTTTCGGGTATTTCATTTTTCTACTTCCTTATAATCATCGATCACTGTTCTATCCGTCAACTTGATCCCAAATTTATATGAACCTCTGATCAGGGCATGAGCTCCTACAGTGGAGGCAAAGAATAGCAGAGGGATCGCGATGAGTGCCTTGATACCGACACTGGTAAAACCATAGTGTAGAAAGAGAGCCAGCAGGATGCTACAGGTTCCCAGGGTTACGCATTTCGTTGCTGACTGCAGACGATTGTATATATCGGGTAATCGTAATAAACCAATACACCCGAACAGATCAAACAGAACACCAATGGCGAGTAAAGCGATACTGATATTATTCATCTAACTTCTTCCTTGTCAGGTATTTCGCTAAGGCGATAGTTCCAATGAAACTGAGCATGATCCAGGCAATGGCAACATCGATCAGGAATGATCTCCCGGTCTTGATGACCAGAAGAGCGCAGATACCGGCTACTATGGTTCCAAAGATATCTATAGCAACCATTCGGTCAGCCATAGTAGGACCGGCAAGGACCCGGATAAAACAGAGAAAGCTCAAACCAATCAGAATATAGAGAAATATGGCAATCATTATTCAAACACCCTCTTTAAAAGTTTTTCAAATCGTCCGATAATCTTTTTGGTATAGACAGCCGGATTATCACTACTCACATAGATCCAATGAACATACAGATCGTCTCCGATAACATCGACCGTTATCGTTCCCGGGGTCATGGTAATCGAATTGGCCAGGAATACTTTGCCGATATCGCTCTTCATACTGCATCTGACTTTTACAATACCGGGTTTGATCGGCATTTTGGGACTCAGCACCCGGTAAGCCACATCAAAATTGGCTTTGATACATTCCCAGATAAAGATGATCAAATAGACTATTCCCCAGAGATAGCGGAGTGGATTATAGAACTTCTGCCAGTCCTGGAGGAAACGATGTCCAAACAAGAGAGTGACAATCAGAGAAGCAAGCAACCCGATCAATATGCTATAAAGCTGCAGATTAAAAGTTAACAGCAACCACAAGAGAAACATGCTGATGAACAATGTTATATATTTCATAGTCAAATCCCTATTACTTTAGTTGAATATTGAACTGTCTCTATTAAGGCGTGAACAGCAGGATTTAAAAAGATTTCTCTAACTCCGGGAAGAATCAACAAGCTCATTCCCAGACATAATAGGGCAAAGAGAATCATTGAGAGGGACATGCTGAATGGAACTTCCCTGATCTTCTCATGCTGAGGATGAATCTTGCCACTGAAGACATATTTCATCACCTTGGTGAATGAGGCCAAAGTTATAACGCTAACGATGACAGCGAATAGAGCCAGCCAATAATAACCCGCCTGGATAGCAGCAATGATGATTATAACTTTGCTGAAAAACCCGTTGAAGGGGGGTATTCCTGATATTGACATCGAAGCTACAAAAGAGCTTCCTGAAGTAACAGGCATGTTAGATGACAAGCCACCAAGTCTTTTCAGATCTCGAGTCCCGGTTCGATATTCTACTGCCCCGGCATTGAGGAAGA
>CAZSVG010000259.1:0-1806 GCA_964610195.1 uncultured Candidatus Cloacimonadota bacterium
ATAATGTTCCTGAATAAAGCTGTGATATTCAGGGTATTGCTGCATTATATCTCTCTGGTCTCCCTTGGCGATCAGATAGCCACTGTCAAGAAAGATAACATTATCGACATAGCGGAGGGTAGATAACCGGTGAGAAACGATAAAACAGGTGATATCTCCGAACCTATCCGAGATATCATTCCAGAGATTCTCCTCATTATCGGCATCAAGACTGGCGGTGATATCATCGAAGATCAGAATCTCCGGTTCTCTGATCAGAGCCCGGGCGATAGCCAACCTCTGTTTTTGACCGCCGGAAAGGGTCAACCCCCGCTGTCCAACTATGGTGTCATCCTTTGATTGGAATCCGGCGATCTCCTTATCCATCTGGACAATATCGAGCACGGAACGGTAAAATTCCTCAGAAACGCTCTCCCTGCCGAAGTGAACGTTCTCCTTGATACTTCCCGAAAAGAGGATCGGTTCCTGTGGAACATAACCGATCTTATCCCGAAAAGCGGGGAGATCGATCTCATTGAGAGGGATATCGTTGATCCTAATCTCTCCACTCCGGGGCTTGAGGAGTCCGGTTAATAGACCCAAGATGGTACTTTTCCCGGCACCTACAGGTCCAATAATGATAACTCGCTCACCCCTTTTGATCCGGAAAGAGACATTGCTCAAAATGTGTAGCTCCTTCTTTTCGTAGGAGAAGCAGACATTCTCAAAGGATATAGATTCCACTTTCTCGATCTTCTTTTTCCCGGAACTGCTTTCAACAGGATCGGGAAATTCTCTGATCTCTTCCAGACGGTCAATATTAACAAATGCCTGTTTACCAGCTACAAAAAGCTGCGGGATATCGAGGATGGGGTAGATGATCATTGCCAGATAAGTATAGAAGGCAAAGAAAGTCCCGATAGTGATCTGATGTCTGACCACCATGATTCCTCCAAAGAGAATTACCGCAATCTGCCCGAAATAGTCTATGTATTCATAGATCATGCGGAGTCGGGTATTGAGAGTTACCAGCCGCATTTCTGTTTTATAACGATCTTTCAGGGCACTATCGAAGAATCTTTTATATTTCTCTTCGCAAACAAACGCTTTGATGATCTTGATTCCCGAGAAACTCATCTCCAGTTGATTATTTATTTCACTGACCGCTTCCTGATTACTTTTGAAAGACCGATGCAGCTTGTTGGATGTGAAATAGAAAATGACCATCATTATCGGTAACGGAATTAAAGTTATCAGAGTCAACTGCCAGTTAAGCAGGAGCATTGCCACCACGCAGAAAGCGATCTTGCTGAAAGATTCCAGAGCTCTGAAAATGCCGGAACACATGAACCAGGCTATTTTCGGGAAATCTGTAATATCACTGGTCAATCTCGTTACCAGATCACCTGTCCGGAAGTTATTGAAAAACTTGTAATCCTTCTTCAATAGATAGGCGAAATACCTGTTACGCAGAGTATATTCAAAGGTCAGATTCATTAAAGCCCGGAAACCGGGATAGCTTGCTGCCAGAAGCCTGACCAGTCCAATAATGATGAATATCCAGATAATCCCCTGTAACTCGGGGGTTATGCCGGTTATTTCAGCCGGATCATTCAGGGTTTTCTGTAATGTATCGAGGAGTTGTTTTATGATATATGGATAGACTACCGTCACTGCTGCTGAAATCAGCGTCAGTGAGAGGAGAAGCACTATGAAGTAGGGGTGCTTCTTCCATTCCCGGAACAGCCATTTAATTTTTTTCATGATAATTTCCTCAAAAAATCATCCCGAGATATCCTGCCCCAAATCTGAAAGTCACATTAATGA
>CAZSVG010000260.1:0-1786 GCA_964610195.1 uncultured Candidatus Cloacimonadota bacterium
ATTCCCAGACTTATCTCTGGGAAGAGGACTTTGATGTTGACCCCGGTACCTGGACACTACAGGACAATTGGTCGATTCAAGAGGGTATGTTGCAATTCTACTTTTCCCCAACTATTGAAAATTACAATCTATCTGCCACATCTCCGATAATCAATCTTCCGGCTAATGCCGGCAATTTACTGGTAACTCAATACATTCAGTTTTACAGTTTTGTTAATGAGTCAATGGAGATCGCTGTCCTGACAGATGGTGAAGTAGATGTCATCTGGAGCCATACCAATGGAACCGATTGGGGGCAATACGGTGGTACACTATTAGAATTATCGCTCATCCCCTATCAGAATCAGAGTATCCAGCTTCGTTTCCGAAGTTGGGGTTCCAGTACCTGGAACATAGACTACTGGCAGATCTATCACCTCGCTATTGAAGGTTCTTTTGATAATGATCTGGCTGCCATAAGTATCAGTGGCAACTCCACCCCATCAGTGGGAATACCTTCTGATTATACTGTCCGGGTAAGAAATACCGGAGTAAATGCTCAGACCAACTATACTGTTAAACTGATGAGACAAGGTGATGTCGAGCTTGTTTCAATACCGGGGACACCAATAAATAGCGGTCAGAATATCGACTTTGTTCTTACCTGGACCCCTGCCCAGTCAGGACCAACCTTTATTTATGGAGAGGTTGTATTGACCGGTGACGAGGTTCCCGATAATAATACCACCCCCAGTATGAACATCAATGTCCAGGGGGAAGGTGTAGTTGCCGTAACCATTGGAACCGATACCACTACGATTGTTTATCTGCCATTCAATTTTTACTATCGAAACAGTCTTTCACAAACGATCTATATGAATTCAGAATTTGGCAACACTGCCGGGATAATTACCGGACTAACCTATTATAACAATTTCGTTACCAATCTCCCCAATATGCCGATCAAGATCTGGATGGCAGAAACCACCAACACTGATCTGTCAGGGGGTTGGATTCCAGCTAATCAGATGACTATGGTTTTTGATGGGAATGTGGATTTCCTTTCCGGTCAAAATGATATTATCATCCCCTTGCAGATACCCTTTGTTTATGAAGGGAATAATCTGGTGGTCATGGCTCAAAGACCGATGGATACGGTATATTACTCCTTCAGTGATCATTTCTATTACACAACCACTCCTCAATTTGCGAATCGTACCCGCTATGCGTACTCTGATGGTGAAACATATGATCCTAATAATCCACCTTTGGGAACTCTGGATAATAAAGTCCCCAATACGACTTTCTATTTAGATACTTCCGGGATGGGCTCTCTCGATGGATTTGTCTATGATATTAACGCTCAGCCTCTTTCCGGAGTAAGCATTGTGGTTGTTGGGACTTATCTCAATACTGTGACGAATGCCAGCGGTTATTTCTCATTCCCCTACGTTTCGGTTGGTACTTATGATGTAGAAGCCAGTAAATTCGGATATCATACTTCGTTAATGGAAGATGTGGAAATTGAAGAGGACGAGACTACCTCGATCAATTTCACTCTGACCCAATTAGCCAATGTTACCGTTTCCGGACAGGTTGTGGGAAGTGATTTTCCGACTATCGGACTGGAGAATGCTGTGGTTAATCTGACCGGTTATGATGATTACAACACAACAACTGGTGTTAATGGTTTCTTCTCCATTCCGGGGGTATATTCTAATCATACTTATAACCTGATGGTAGCTGTTGAGGGATATAGTAATTATATAGGAACTGCTGAGGTAGGAAATGTAGATCTCGACCTGGG
>CAZSVG010000261.1:0-1786 GCA_964610195.1 uncultured Candidatus Cloacimonadota bacterium
TCATACAGCTTTATCAGAAGTTCAGATGCCCATTATCTAGACGATATTGGTAAAGGTTTTACAGAATATTATCTTGAAGAACCATCGTTAAAAGAAGTCAGATTAGCTTGTCAAAAAAAAGAGCTTAGAAAATATGTCACCTGAAAAGGTTAGTAATAAAATTCTGAAGGATATAGATCGGAGGTAAAATGCAAGATGAGCATAAACTCTACCAGAAATTGAAAGAGATAATAGCAGAGAAAAAGAAGCTGAGAAATCCTTTGATAGAGATTTTACATCAGGCACAGAGTTTATTCGGCTATTTACCAGTTGAAGTTCAAAGATTTGTGGCAGAGGAATTGAATATACCGGTACACAAAGTTTATAGTGTCGTCACTTTCTACAATGCTTTTTCCATGAAACCGAGAGGTAAATTCGTAATCAATATTTGTACCGGCACAGCTTGTTATGTTAAAGGAGCACCCCGGATTATTCAGATATTGTCCGAATTATTAGGGATAAATCTGGGTGAAACTACTCCTGATAACCTGTTTACTCTAACAGCAGTAAGATGTGTTGGTGCGTGCTCGCTGGCACCTGTCTTTGTTATCGGTGAAGATACCTATGGTAGAATTGAGACCCGGAAGCAGTTACAAGACATTATCGACAAATACAGGTCTGTGGTTTGATAAATAACTATGCAGGACATATCACTACATCTGCTCGATATCATAGAGAACTCGATCAGAGCTAAAGCGCAGAATGTTGAAATATATATCGAAGTGAATAAGAAAAATAATATGTTAAAGATCAAGGTTGATGACGATGGACACGGAATGGATGAGGATATGCTGGTAAACTCCCAGAACCCATTCTTTACCACAAAAATTGACCGGGAAAAGAAGATCGGACTCGGTATCCCTCTTTTCAAACAGAACGCCGAGGCATGTGATGGCTCATTCCTGATCAGAAGTAAAAAAGGTAAAGGGACTACAATAGCTGCAGAATTCAGACTGAATCATATCGACAGAATGCCTCTGGGTAATATTTCCGATACAGTCTTGACAAGTATCATCGGACACCCGGAAACCGATATCAGTTTTACCATGAAAACCGTTGATCTGAACGATGAAATAACAGATTTTATCTTTGATACAAAACTTATCAAACGAGAATTAGATGGTATCCCTCTCAATCATCCTGATATTACCAGTTTTATCAGTTCTTTTCTGACCGAGGGGATTACCGGTCTTTATAAAGAGGAAGTTTAGAATGCTAACGAGATTACTGATAATTATATCGCAATTATAATGAGGTCAAGGATATGATTTTAAAAAGAATTGATGTGCTGATCTGCTTTGGTTCCGGCTGTGTATCTGCCGGTGCTGGCAAGATAAAAAACAAATTAGTCGAAGCTCTCCGGGAAAAGGATCTGTTGAGTGAAACCAATATAATTGAGACAGGATGTATGGGACCGTGCGATTATGGTCCATTGATGATGATCTATCCCGAAGGGGTATTTTACCGCAAAGTAACTGTGGAAGATATCGAAGAGATTGTCGAAGAACATTTCCTGAAAGGTAGACCGGTTAAAAGACTTATGGTTCAGGACGCCGAGGAAAAGTTAGCTATCAATCTGCAGGATATCCCATTCTTCAAGAAACAGATCAAGGTCGCATTAGAAAATTGCGGATATCTGAATCCAGAAAGTATTGAAGAATATATCGCCCTCGGAGGTTATGAAGCTCTGGGTAAAGTTATTTCTGAAATGAACCCTGAAAAGACCATTGATTTGATAGAGAAGTCT
>CAZSVG010000262.1:0-1774 GCA_964610195.1 uncultured Candidatus Cloacimonadota bacterium
TCATTGCCAAAAAAAATATTCCGGCTAAAATAGAAAATGATGCCTTGAAAGCCGATTTCTGCACCTACTTGAAGCTCCTTCCCGGCCGAGATTACGGTCCCAATCTCTCCCCTATGATGTGTAGTCTGGTTATCAATGAAATCAGAACCCTGAGAATGAAAATGGACGCCATGTCCCGTAATACAATGAAAGTGGCAGAATTTCTGGCCAATCATAAACATGTCGAGAATGTTAACTATCTTGGTCTGGAGAATCATAAACTCCACAGTCTGGCGAAGAAATATATGTATCTGGTAGATGCCGAAGATGACGAGCAGTATATGAAACCGGTTAATCGTTACGGACATCTGATGTCCTTTGAAGTAGCCGGTGGAGCAGAAAATGCCCGTAAGGTTTTTGACGGATTTAACAGGATCTGGCGGGCTACTGACCTGGGTAGGATCAAATCGGTAGCCACTATCCCGTCAATCTCTACTCACTCGCAACAGGGTGAAGAGGGTCGGAAACTGGCTGCGATCCCGGCCAATCTGATCAGACTGAGTGTCGGTGCCGAACATGCCGATGATATTATCAGAGATCTCGACCAGTCACTCGGAGTTCTGGATGGGAAAGAGATCAAGCAGGATGCCCCCAATTATTCTGTAGGGGGAGCCTCTTCAGCCCGTTTGAGAAAGTAACCCCAAAAATAATTCAGCCGGAGATAATAAATGCTCTATTATTCTACCAATAAAAAGGCCCGGAAGATCCGCTTTCGCGATGCCCTGTTGAAGGGTTTGGCTGAAGATGGTGGTCTTTTCATGCCGGAATCGATCCCCACCATTGATCTATCCGAGATCAATGCCATGAAAGAGATGGATTATCCCGAAATTGCTTTCCGGATAGTCAATAAATTCCTTTCTGAAGAGATCCCGGAAAATGATCTTCGCCGTTTGATCAATGACGCCTATAACTATCAAGTCCCTCTGGAGAAGGTCTTTGACCGTAATTATGTCATGCGACTGGATCAGGGACCAACTGCCTCTTTCAAGGATTTTGCCGCCCGTCTGATGGGGAGATTGATGCAATACTATCTTGCTCTCAACCGGAGTAAATTGCTCATCTTGACCGCAACTTCCGGTGATACGGGAAGTGCCATTGCCAATGCCTTTTACGGCCTGGATAATATCAAGGTTGTTGTCCTCTTCCCGAAGTTAGAGGTTACAGCAAGACAGAGAAAACAGATGACCACTCTCGGGAAAAACATCGAGATAATATCGATAGAAGGGAAGTTTGATGATTGTCAGGCGTTGGTCAAGAAAGCCTTCATTGATCCTGAACTGGCACATCTACCACTCTCCTCAGCCAATTCGATCAATATCGGGCGGCTTATTCCACAGACTGTTTACTATTTCTATGCCTATGCCAAACTGTTCGAACAAGCAGGTGAGCAGATTATCTTCAGCGTGCCATCCGGTAACTTTGGTGATCTGATGGGTGGTTTAATAGCGAAACATATGGGATTACCCGTCCATAAATTTGTCGTCGCTACCAATGAAAATGATGAGTTCCCTCTCTATACCGAAACCGGAGAATACAGAGTGATCTCCCCTTCCAGAAACTGTATATCGAGTGCCATGAATGTCGGTCATCCGAGTAATGTGGCTCGTCTTATCGACTTATACGGCGGTAACATGAATGAAAAGGGAATCATTTTGGAACCTGCCGATCTGTTGAGTTTTAGTATTTTCTTTTTTTATTTAATTATTTTATTTAATGTTTTAGATGTGTGTTTTAG
>CAZSVG010000263.1:0-1773 GCA_964610195.1 uncultured Candidatus Cloacimonadota bacterium
TTTACAATAACCAAGATCTTTGGCTTTTCTTTTAATATATTCGACAGTAGCAATATTATCAACCACCGGTTCGGTATTTGGCATGGCACATATTGTCGTGTAACCACCCTTGGCTGCTGCTCTGGTGCCGGTAACGATATCCTCCTTGTAGGTCTGTCCTGGATCTCTCAAATGGGAGTGTAGATCAACAAAACCAGGGAAAACATGCTTTCCGGCTGCATCTATGATCTGATTATCTTTCGGTTCAACGATCTTTTCGGCGATCTTATGAATCACCCCTTTTTTGATCTGGATATCCATCTTCTTGAATTTATTCTTTCTTAAAACCAGTCCGTTTTTTATTATCATTATTCCTCCTACATTTTTCCACCGAGCATCAGGAACAGCAGAGCCATTCTCACTGCCACTCCGTTGGTGACCTGTTCGAGTATAAGGCTGCGGCTGCTGTCTGCTATCTCCGGTAGAATTTCTATTCCCCGGTTCATCGGTCCCGGATGTAATACCAGGGCTTCTTTTTTAGCATACTTCATAGTATCTTTGGAGAGGGTGAAGAGTTTGGAATACTCTTCCAGGCTCGGGAACAACCCTTCCGATTGCCTTTCCAATTGCATTCTCAATCCCATAACCACATCGGCATCTTTCAGTGCTTTTTTGAGGTCATATTCGACCTTACAGCCGTAAACCTCTTCCATATGACCCGGCATGAGAGTTTTAGGGCCGCAAACTGTGATCTCCGCACCCATTTTCTTCATTCCGACCAGATTGGAGCGAACCACTCTGCTATGGGCAATATCACCGACATAGGTTACTTTCAGGTCTTTCAACGTACCCAGTCGTTCCCAGATAGAGAACATATCGAGAAGGGCTTGAGTAGGGTGGGCATGCGAGCCGTCACCGGCATTTAAAACCGGCTTCTTGGTATACTTATGAACAAGTTGGGGTGAACCGGGATAACTGTGCCTGATGATATAGAGATCGATCCCCATGGCGTCGATGGTATAGACCGTATCCTGCAAACTCTCTCCTTTGGAGAGAGATGATACATTGGCAGAAAATCTTACCAGATCAGCACTCAACCTGTCTGTTGCCAGTTCAAATGACATCAGGGTCCGGGTGCTGTTTTCAAAAAAAAGGGTACAAACGGTTTTCCCTTTCAAAGTGGGGAGTTTTTTGTAGTCACGTTTATTGATCTCTTTCATGACTTTAGTAGCTTCCAGAATGGTTTGAATCTCCTCAGGAGTGTAATCATCCAGATCGTAAAGATTACGACCGACAAAATCTCTTTGCATATAACCTCCGTTATTTTAATTTTTGTGAATAATAGGGAATAGTGGATTCTTTCAGAGGTTTTAGGTCTGTAGTTTTAGCATTGTTGCCTCCTTTATGTCTCACCGGACATTTTTAAAGGTTTTTTCTTAAAAAATTCGCAGTCAGTAAATATTGAGCTCTTATGTTGTCAAGTCTATAGTTCGGAAAAATAAAAAACCCCCGATAAAATGCTTACCGGGGGTTAAGTTATCCATTTTAACTTTTATTGAACAGCAATGACACGATAGAATTTCATCGGTTCGCTAATGATACCTGTCCAGGTTGTGCCATCTAAGTTACCCTGAGCGGTAACATCAGTAAACATTCCGTAAGGATCGATTCCGGCTTCGATTACATAAGAGGAAGCACCCTCAACTGCGTCCCAGGAAATGATCACTTCGTTGTTAGATATTGTTATGGTTACATTTGCCGGTGGTTGTAACAGATCACCCAATTGTTGACCCA
>CAZSVG010000264.1:0-1751 GCA_964610195.1 uncultured Candidatus Cloacimonadota bacterium
TAATGTATCAATTTTATCAGCAATCGAGATTATTGAACCGATTATCGATTGAGGAATTTGGTCAAGAAAACTCAGAGGAAGATAATGCTCTTCGATGGCCCGGGCTACTTCAGAATCTTCTCCGAAATAAAGGGCATATTTTCCCCCAATATAACCCTGTAATCCCGTAAACTCCTTCTCAGCTATCATATTGGTCGTCAGATCGAATTTACATATCGATGCTGCTCTTTGAACTTTCTTTTTTAAGGTGTCATCAAGAGTCAAAATATCTGCCAAATGATCGGCAATTTTCGTTATTCGATCAACTTTGTCTTTGATAGAACCGAGAGAAGCATGAAAAACCGTTTTAGCCAGCTTGGCATTAAAGAAATCGATCGATCTCTGAATATCCTCCTCGTAATAAAATACCGCATCATCAAGTCTTGCCTTGACTACTCTTTCATTACCTGAAAGAGTTTGGTGAGCATGGTCGGGATGATTGTTGGCAATGAAAATAAAGTTATTCAGTAATTGTTGTTTATCTTTCGAGTAGAGTGGAAAATACTTCTGATTTTTTGCCAGGGTAGAGTGAATAATTCTTTCAGGCAGTTTCAGATACTTGGTATTGAAGTTCGCTATTACTGCTGTAGGATATTCAACGATATCGGTAACCTCTTCAAGTAACTCATTCTCGAAGCAGGTCTTCCCATTTATGCTGTTGGCCAGTTTATCTAATTGTTCCCGAATCAGTTGTTTCCTCTTCTCTCTGTCACAGAGAACAAAATTGGCCTGTAATAATCCTTCATAGTCTGCTGGATCATTAATAGTGATCTTTGTGGCCTCTCTGTGAAATACATTCCCGAAAGTAGTTTTTCCCGTTTTTAAGCCATTAAATTCAAAATCTATGACCTCTTCCCCGTAAAGAACCAATAGCCATCTGATCGGCCTGGCAAAGGTTATATTTCTGGTATTCCAATACATGGTCTTGGGAAAGACGATCTTTTTTAAAACTTCGGGTAAAATTTGTTGCAGAATCTTGGCGGTGCTTTCTCCTTTGATCTCAAGGCGGGCAGTGATATAATCCCCTTTGTCGGTTGTCTTTACGATCAGTGAGTCAGGAGAAGCTCCAACACTCTTGGCAAATCCCTCTCCTGCTTTCGTTAAGCTACCATCCGAATTAAAAGCTACTTTGCCGGAAGGACCCAATCTTTCAATTACTTCGTCTTCCTGTCTAAGCGGTATATTTTTTATCCATAAAGCTAATCTTCTCGGAGTCGAGAACCTGATAACTTCAGTATAGGTGAGTTTTTCTTTCTCCAGGGAGCTACAAATCTGCTTTACAAGAGAATCCATGGCCGGTAGTATATAACCTGCCGGCAGCTCTTCAACTCCAATTTCAAAGAGTAAATCCTTACAACTTATCATGCAAACAGGGCCTCTATCTCTAAAATCTCCAGTTTTTTTTATTGAATGTCATAAAATAGAACCCTTATATAATGTCTATTATTATTTACCAGTTAGCTGCTTCCCTTCACTGATGGATATTGAATGAGAAAAGTTTCGCTACGATTCTTCTAAAAAAACTTATCTTAATCCTGTTTTGGGGATCAGTTACGCGACTCAATTTCTAATCTCTTAACACTAGGGACCCTGGGAGTCGGCTAGGTCTGACTCCCAGGGTCCCTAGAGGTAATCTGTTGATAATTATTAGAATTACTAAAACGTATACTTTAGAGAGATTTGATTAACCAGTCCCAGATCACCATAAGATG
>CAZSVG010000265.1:0-1750 GCA_964610195.1 uncultured Candidatus Cloacimonadota bacterium
CGGGCATCATGCCGTTTCCTGGAATGGGTGTGATGATAGGGGTAGAGAGATGCCGTCGGGGGTTTATTTTTACCGGTTGATGAGCGGTCAACACATAGTTACCCGCAAGATGATGCTTTTGAAATAATCTCAGCACCAACTATTACTCGGATTGATCATCATCTTCGGTGTGGCAGGAGGATGACTACGTCGAGCTCGGAAGCAGCCACGAGGAAGCATTTTCCTCGGTTCGACACAATCTGCACAATTCGATTTGTAGAGAAATGAGGAAAAAACTCCTCTTCTAACAACATTACTAACCTTGACAATTTTATCTATTTTTGTTTATAGATAAAATTACTAATAGGAGACCATTTTTCAACTTGATTTTCTTGATTAAGAGGGATAGCTGATAAGGAGGCTTTGATGAAAAAAGTACTTATTGTTACCGCTGGTTTATGTATCATCATTCTTTTTCAGATAACAATGCTAACCGGAGAAGAGACCTGGCTCAGAACTTATGACCCGTTTTACGAATCCATTTTTGAGGTAAATAACCTGGTAATCAGTTCCGATGGAGGATACGCTATAAACGGTACTGCTATGGATCCTGAGGAACCATGGCCATGTGGATTCGTGATCAAGACCGACAGTGATGGCCATCTGTTATGGGCAGAACTAGATATACTAGCATCTTACTTTTCTGAAGCTCGAACCCTAATAGAAACTGATGATGGTGGCATAATATCAGTTACTCACAATTATTCTTCTTTTGTAAGTAGCTTATCAAAACATGATGCCGACGGGAACAGAGAATGGATATACCACATTAATAATCTTGGGATATTTTCATTTGATCGAACAAATGATGGTAATATTATAGCTGGAGGCTATCTTAACCAATGGCCTGCTTTGGTCAAATTCAACCAGAATGGCAATATCATCTGGAGTGAGATATATCCCTTTAATGATTATAACGGAGGGGTAATCTGGTCAGTGATTCAAGCATCAGATGGTGGTTATCTGCTGGCAGGTCATCTTAGAGAAAACATAGACAATAATACGATGTATAGATATTTGATAATAAAGACAGATTTTGCAGGAAATCTTTTATGGAGTAGAATATACGATAATTACCAAACAACCTTCGATCAATATGCTTTGATCGAAACCCTTGAGGGAGATATTATTGCCGGTGGTTCTCTTTATGTGTCTTCCAGTATAAATTATTTTGGTTTTCTCTGGAAGCTGGATAGTGAGGGTAATACTATATGGCAGGAGATGGGACTGGAATCCTGTGGCAGATATTTTAGCTCTTTTGCCAGAACAAGCGAAGGAATGATCATTGCCCTCTATTACGATCCTGATATGGGTCGCTCTATTCGGAAGTTTGATCCTGACTATAATATCTTCTGGACACATGAATTACCATATTTTTGGGGAAGAGGAGATAAAGCAATCCGTGTTACACCCTCTGATTTTATCCTCGTGGCATTAAATACACATTCAGAAGGAATTGGCCTGATCAAGCTCAATCAGGAAGGGATGGATGTAGATGATGAAGTCATCATTTCCCCGGATAGGATACTCAAAGCATACCCCAATCCTTTCAATCCCACGGTCAATTTCTCATATCTGTTAGACACTCCCGGATTAGTTAATATAGAGATCTTTAATATCAAGGGACAATTGATAGATGATCTTGTTCCAGGTATTCAACCGGTTGGCAGTCACCATCTTCAATGGCAGGCAAATAATCTCGGTTCGGGAG
>CAZSVG010000266.1:0-1728 GCA_964610195.1 uncultured Candidatus Cloacimonadota bacterium
GTCTGGTCAAACCAGTTGGGCATTTTAGAAAAGATCACCTCTAACTTCAACACCCAATCCTGTAAATCGGCATATGATTGATTGATAACTTCTACCATCTTTTCCTGATAATTGGGGAATTCTATGATCAGAGAATAGATCGCTGAATAGAATATAAATAAGACCAGAGCAAAAAAGACTAAGATAATAGTCATCATTATCAGGATGGCTATCAGTTTGGGTATTTTTTTCTTATAGAGGGCAGTATTTAACGGAGCAAAGATAAATGTCAGGAAGATGGCAAAAGTCAATGGGATGAAAATGGATTTCAACTCGCGCAGGATAACGACAATTATTGTCATAACTATTATACCAAGGGCTACTTTCACCCAATTGTTATCATTCATCAAGCACCACCTGTTTGGAATTTAGCTCATCACTCTGCTCAATTTCCTATTTTTGGATTTCTTTTTATCATTATATCTCTCCTTTTGTCAAGAACAAACTCTGATATATTTCCTCTGAAATATTAGTTTCTAGTAAATGATGAGAAAACATGACTTTCTGTTTACTAAGATAATTACCTGATAATCCTGGTTGTTATGATGTATGATTCTCATTGATTCTTCTATCAGCCCAATTGGTCTCCCTCATTTTTTATGATTGACAGAAAAATCAAATGAAGGTTTAATAACAAACTAATAAACAAGAGGTACAGATGTCTTATATTGTATTGGCGAGAAAATACAGACCTCAAACATTTGATGAGGTTTTTGCCCAGGAACATATTACCACTATATTAAAAAATGCCATAAATAATAATCGCTTAGCCCACGCCTTCTTATTTACCGGTTCCAGAGGGGTTGGCAAGACGTCATTGGCCAGAATCCTGGCAAAAAGTCTGAATTGTATGGAAGGATTATCAGCCTATCCCTGCAACAAATGTGAAAATTGCCGGGAAATTACCCAGAGTACCTCCACTGATGTGGTCGAGATTGATGGAGCATCCAATACCGGTGTTGAAGATATTAGGGATCTGCAAAAAGAGTTGATGTATGCAACTTCCAAGTCTCGTTATAAAATTTTCATTATCGATGAAGTTCATATGCTCTCCAAGAATGCCTTTAATGCTCTTTTGAAAACCCTGGAAGAACCACCAGAGCAGGTTTTATTCATTTTTGCCACTACTGAACCCCACAAGGTATTACCCACGATTATCTCCCGCTGTCAGCGTTATGACTTTAAAAGAATCCCGATAGAAGCAATCGTAGCTCACTTGAGGGAGATCTGTGCTCAGGAGAAGATTCAGGTTGAAGATGAAGCTCTCTATCTGGTAGCCAAGAAAGCTGAAGGGAGTATGAGAGACGCTCTCTCGTTAACGGATCAACTAATCGCTTTGGGCAAGAAAGATACTAAAACCAACGATGTATTGTCCCTATTCGGGATAGTATCAACTGATATCTATCATAAGATCACCGAGTATATCTATCAAAAAGAGGCGGCTGCTATTATCAGCCTGATTCATAATATCCTTGACAAGGGGAATGACCTTCAGGAATTCATTAATGGCTTTCTTGATTATATCCGAACTCTTCTCCTGATCAAAACCAGAGTCCCTCTCCCCGAGTTACCCGCTTCTCTGAAAGAGGAAATGGAGAAGATCAATCAGTACTTCACCGAAGATACTCTGCTCTATATCCTGGCCATATTGATTAAAACCAAAACCGACATCAAATTCTCCGGTAATCC
>CAZSVG010000267.1:0-1723 GCA_964610195.1 uncultured Candidatus Cloacimonadota bacterium
ATCTGCTTTCATAGAAAGTTGCCTCACTAACAGTCCACCTTTTATCTCTGAGGTCTACCCTGAATAAATTTTCTACAACTCTGTTTTCTATTGTTTTTTTGATTCTTCCGAGCGTAATGTGTAGCCGGAAAGGTTTTTTGTCAATCTCAAAACCCTCTTTTTCGAGATATTGCCGAATTCGATCCACGACTATTGGGAGTTCGGGGCTGATAAAATTACATTTTACCCATACCAGCCGGGGATTTCTGATGGAAATGACCTCAATCTGGGGTTGATCAATGGCAAATGATTTCAAGTCTTTGAGGATTGCCTGAAATTCTGATTTCAGTTCTGAAATTTTGCCAGGACCAACATCCCCGATGAAAAGCATGGTGATGTGCAGATTATCCTTCATAACCCATTTGACACCATGAGGAACAAGAACCTGTAACTCCCTGATCGCTTTTGCTAGCTCCTCTTTAAATTCCCCGGGCAGTTCCAGAGCCAGAAAAGTACGCATTATCTTTTATAGCCGATAGCGAGGAGCAATTTTTTACGGTCGACAATGTCAGTTTCCGACTCTACCCCCTGGGGTGAGTAACCATCAATTACTCCCAGAATACTTCTTCCCTGTTCGGTCTCAGCCAGTACAACTTCTACCGGGTTGGCTGTGGCACAGAAGATATTGACTACTTCCCGGCAATCTTTGATAGCAGGAAGAACATTAATGGGATAGGTGTTCTTGAGAATGATCAGAAAAACATGCCCCGCTTTCAGTCTTAGCAGATTTTCTACTGCGATCTCGATCAATTCACTGTCAGTGCCATCCTTACGGATCAAACAGGGACCGGAAGCTTCGCTGAAAGCCAGCCCGAATTTGATGCCGGGCACACTATTGACCATTGCTTCATACAGGTCTTCCACTGTTTTGATAAAGTGAGATTGTCCGAGAATGACATTATAATCGGAGGGAAAGTTGAGTTTCTCAATAACCAATTCCATTTGTTAACTCCACAAATTTATATTTCCTTAACAGGTAAGATGAAAAAAGCCCAGTTTCATGTTGTTGATATACCGGTTGAACTCTTTAACGGCAACCGGTGAAGGTTTAATAATAAAGGGGATCTTCTTCTGCTCAAGATACCGGAGGACCGATTGATGGACCTGCATCAAACCAGACCAGCCGGTACCTATGATCACAGAATTTACATTCATCCAGTCAAGTTCCGGGATATCTTCCAGCACGAAATAATGTCCCTCCTTACGCCACCAGTTGCTGATGACTCCGGTAGGGGTTATTATCAGATCAGAAGTATAATTGATGTTATTGACCCGGATGGAACCGAATTGATAATTATCAATAAAATTTTTAACAACCATCCTAACAGGAACTTCTTTCTATAACTGCATTATCGTTGTTAAAAACCCAAAAAATTTGCTTACTTACGTTCTTTAAGCAGATCGCGGATCTCGGTTAGGAGTACTTCTTCTTTGGGTGGTTCAGGCGGAGCAGTAGGAGCAGCTTCTTCCTTCTTCTTGGCAGCATTCATGGCTTTGATCACCATGAATATGGCGAAAGCAATAATAATAAAGTCAACGATTGCTTTGATGAATACACCATAAGACATGACAACAGCAGGAGTATCTCCTACTGCATGTTTGAGTGTAATAACCAGATCTGAAAAATCAACTCCGCCAATTAGAATACCTATCGGCGGCATCAAAACATCACTTACAAAAAAAG
>CAZSVG010000268.1:0-1702 GCA_964610195.1 uncultured Candidatus Cloacimonadota bacterium
TGACAATGGTCTGTAGTATAGACTTTAGTCTGTGCATTCTGCGATACCTTCTTTTGATAAGTAAAACAAGACGTCAAACTCCTGCCTGCCATTCGAACGAAGTTCGAAATCAGGGGATCAATAACAGATAAAAAGATTGACTTCATAAGGACTGAGATCAAAAAATGATAAATATTGAGCAGTTAGTCTCGTTAATAACTAATAATAAACATTTATGAGAGTAAAAAGGATTCACTAATGGCAGATAAGGATTTGACAGAACTACAAGACAGAAAATGGCACAGTCTAGACCAGGAAAAGGTATTGAAAATACTACAAACTTCTTCTGAATATGGATTGACCAAAGAAGTGGTTGAGAAACGGTTAGAACAATTCGGTAAAAATATTCTCCCGGAAGGAAAAAAGCAGAGTGTTCTGCTGCGATTCCTGATGCAATTCAATAATGTCCTGATCTATCTCCTGATCATAGCAGCTTTCATAACAGCTCTGATGTCTCACTGGATAGATACCTTTGTTATCCTGGCAGTGGTTATCATCAATGCCTTGATCGGTTTTGTCCAGGAAGGGAAAGCAGAGAAAGCAATAGAAGGGATCAAGAAGATGCTCTCCCTGGAAGCAAAGGTTATCAGGGAAACCCATAGAAAGAAGATCAATGCCGAAGATCTCGTGCCGGGGGACCTGGTTATTCTCAGTTCTGGAGACAAGATACCGGCAGATATCCGTATCCTGCAAGCCAAGAGCTTCCGGGCAGAAGAGTCAGCTCTTACCGGCGAATCTACCGATGTTAGTAAAAAACCTGAAGATGTAGATGAAGATGCAGGAATTGGTGATCGTCATAATATAGCCTTTTCAGGTACTATAGTAACGAGTGGGGAAGCAACAGGGGTGGTTATAGCAACCGGAAAAAATACCGAGATCGGGAAGATTTCTCAGATGATATCTGAAGTTGAGGAAATCACTACACCGCTCCTGCAAAAAGTCCACCGATTTGGTAAAATGTTATCAACATTCATTCTGTTCTTCGGTCTGACCGTTTTTGCTTTTGGTTATTTCTTGAGAGATTACTATGTAACAGAATTGGTGATGGCAGTTATTGGTTTGGTTGTGGCCTCTATTCCGGAAGGATTACCGGCCATTATGACGATCACTCTGGCCATCGGAGTCCAGAGGATGGCCAAGCGTCATGCTATTATCAGGCGTTTACCTTCCGTCGAAACTCTCGGGGCTGTGAGTGTGATCTGCTCAGATAAAACCGGAACACTAACCAAGAACGAAATGACAGCCAAGATGATCATCACAGTTGATGCCGGGTATGAAGTTGAAGGAACAGGTTATAACCCGGAAGGAATGGTAATGAAGGACGGAAAAGAGGCAGATCTCGAGACCGATCCAGTCCTCGATAAACTGTCCAGAGCAATTATCGCCTGCAATAATTCAGAGATCATCGAGGATAAAGATGGAAATTGGAAACTGGAGGGAACACCAACCGAAGGGGCTTTAATCACTCTGGCATACAAACTCGGATTGAAGGATTATAAACCGAAAAGACTCGATGTCATCCCCTTCGATTCCGAACATAAATTCATGGTGACCCTGAATGAAAGCAAAGATAAGCGCTACATATATATCAAAGGAGCACCCGAAATACTACTTGAGATGTGTCAAAAACAACTGACTACCGATGGAAAAAAAGAAATCGATT
>CAZSVG010000269.1:0-1688 GCA_964610195.1 uncultured Candidatus Cloacimonadota bacterium
CCAGTATCATACCTCACTTCAATACATTAAATTAAAACCTCCCGAAACAAGATTCTTCAGCATTTACATCATCACGAATTTACTTAACCGGCCGGAATTGCCAGACATGTCCAGAGCACTGACCAAAAAGATTTACGAATCGATCTTCGAGATATTCGTCAATGCCCAGATACATAGTGAGAGCGACTTTATATATGTCTGTGGTCAGTTTTATCCTCAAAAGCATAAGCTGATCTTTACTATTGCCGATAGCGGTATTGGCTTTAAGAACAAGATCAACAGGAGATTTCAATCGAATCTGACTGCCGTTCAAGCGATCAGGTAGGCAATCCAGGATGGTCATTCAACAAAGACAGATATCCCGGGCGGGATTGGGCTGGCCATACTGAAGGAGTTTATCACCCTGAATAAAGGTATTTTACAGAAAATCCGATATACACAAACTGCTGGTTCCAGATACCATCGATTTCAACGATAAAATCATAGCATCACTATGCAGAAAACACGATTGCATTCTGGTAACTAACGACAGAGATTTTAACTCTGTTGACATTGATATCGTATCATCAAACCCGAATCTTATACAAACATAGAATCTGACCTAATTGATCTTTTAATAATTACGCTGTCTTCATAAAGAAGTTGAAAGGTGCTACTAAAGAAAGGAAGAAAAATTAGAAGAAATCATCATTAATCAAGTTAGCTGGTTTTATTCATTGATCGAGAATGTCATCAATGACATCAATACCTGTTTTCTTTTTACCCGATAGAGCCCAGTAAGCAATAATCAGGAGCACAACGGGAATCGCAACCCATAAATGAGCTAGTAAACGAATCATAGCATCCTCAGAATTATTATTAATCATTTCAGGATGCTGTCAATGGGATTTTTTCCTGTCCCAATTTCATGCACAGATAGTATCGTTGCCATTGTAAGCATCAGTTGATTATCCAAAGAAGGAAGAGAAGGAAGAGTGAGTGAGGATTATTTCTCAACATTCAGGACTTGACAGGATAAGTGATATTCATTGAATTAACAGGAAGTAGAGGTGAAAATGATCAGTCAGATTTTTGAAATGATTCTCGGTTTTGGTGTAATTTTTCTGTGTGTTTTCTTGATAGTAGTCCTGCCGGTCTGGCTTTTATTGAAAATAGGCAGGATAATCGACAGGAACAGGGAGTCAAAGAGTAACGGTATTCATTAACTTGTTGTTATCTTTTGAGATATGAACTAAAAGGGGAGCTTCAGTAAATGATCAAGGAAAGTGAAGTTAAAGAATATCCACCGGTTATAACCGGAAATCTGAAGATTCGGGGAGACGAGTATATCGTAATTCCCGACTGGCGAAAGCTGAGAAAAGAATTCAGGGTATCAGAGAGGGGTTCAGCACAGGATGGAGACAAGGTCATTGTAGAACTGGAACAAGCAGGGACAGCTGATGATGCGGATAATCCCACAGCACGAGTAGTCGAGTCTATGGGCAGAGCCGGATATAGAGATATCGAAGATCTGGCAATTTACAGGACAATGTGCATCCAGCCTGATTTTCCCTCAGAAGTATTACAAGAGGCAGAGAATTTGAGCGATAAAATCCCTGAGACAGAGATCGCAGAGAGACTTGATCTCAGGGAACTGCCAACCTGCACTATCAATCCTGATGATCCCGATTTAGCACCTCCCATAACAC
>CAZSVG010000270.1:0-1680 GCA_964610195.1 uncultured Candidatus Cloacimonadota bacterium
CCACATCTTCGATAGTAATATTAACATGATGAACACTGCAGAATCCCTTCCAGACGATAATCTCGCGACAACTTTGTTCAGCTACATAACTACCCAAATTCTGGTCTGGTACAAAGAGGATTTTTTTATCTCGAGGGATAGAATTAACGACTTTGAGAGCATTTGAGGAAGTGCAACAAATATCACTCTCAGCCTTAACATCGATGGTAGAATTAACATAGCAGATAACAATTGATCCAGGAAATTCAGCCTTAAAATTCCTTAACTGCTCGGCATTAATCATATCAGCCATTGGACATCCGGCACTGGGATGGGAGAGCAGAACCTTAGCTTGAGGATTGAGCAGTTTTGCTGTTTCAGCCATAAATCTTACTCCTGCTAAAACTATAATTCTGGCATCTGTCTTTGCTGCCTCTTGAGCTAATTGTAAGGAATCACCGGTAATATCGGCAACACTATGTATCTCTAAAGGTTGATAATTATGAACCAAGATTAGAGCATTTTTCTCTTTTTTTAAGTGTTCTATTTTACATATCAACTCTGTGATCGATCCGCTTTGATCCATTGTTAATCGCTCCCTTACTATTAAAACAAATACTTAGTGGTTAATTTTTTCTTTAATTTATTGGATAATCTATTTTAAATTCGTATGCCCAAAACCATCGGCCCCACGTTCAGTTGCATCCAGTTCCTGAAGGAGATTAAACTCTATTTCACAGCATTGAGATATAACCATTTGGGCGATTCTTGTTCCCGGATCCAGGCAAAAGTCTGTGTTTCCAGCATTGATGAGAATCACTTTGATCTCCCCTCGATAATCTGCATCAATTGTTCCGGGGGAATTAAGTATACCAATCCCGTATTTTGCAGCCAGCCCACTCCGAGGTCTGATTTGAGCTTCAAAACCGATGGGAATGCTAACAGCAATACCAGTTGGTATCAGAGATATTTCCCGGGGTTTAATGATCATGGCATCTTTATTTGCAGAATAGAGGTCATAACCCGCCGCATGTTCACTCATTTTCTGGGGAATAATAGCATTTGGGGATATTTTTTTTAAACCGATTTTGATCATTTCCTATATTTCCCGAGAAATTATGAAATTATTTAGCAGTTTGAGATGGAGTGCTTTATCCCCATAATGGGAAAGGATTTCATCGGCTTCATCCATTAACCTTTGTGCTTCTATTTTTGATTTTTCGAGTCCATAAACGGACGGATAGGTTATCTTACTACTCTTGATATCTTTTCCGGTTGTCTTACCCAGCCTGTTCTCCTCTCCTTCTATATCAAGGATATCATCAACAATCTGAAACACCATGCCAAAGAGGTAACCGTATCGATCCAACCGCTTGTAATCTTCTTCTCCACATTTTGCCAGAATACATGCAATGCGGGTACAGAGTTGAAAGAGTTTCACTGTTTTATTGAGATGGATGAATTCCAACATTTTCGGGGTTGGTTTCTTTCCCTCGTTGATAATATCTGCCATCTGACCTGCTATAAGACCATTATCGCCACCAGTTGTAACAAATTCTTTAATAATTTTTAGCTTTATGGTTTCATCCATATCGATCATGCTCATCAATTCGATAGAATTAACCAAGAGCGCATCACCGGCTAACAGGGCAAGATCAGATCCATAAATAACATGACAGGAGGGTTTACCGCGACGCATAT
>CAZSVG010000271.1:0-1667 GCA_964610195.1 uncultured Candidatus Cloacimonadota bacterium
AGATGTAAGGAGCAAGGGTGAAGATCAGATAACAATTAATTTCCCTTTGTTTATCTTAGTTTGGCTCTTATTATCCTCTCTTTTGGTATATAGTCGGCGGAGCCGACTATATAGATACCCAGAGGATCAGTATGGTACATAACAACTTAGGAATTTTGAGAAATCAGACCTTGATTTCTACTTCTTCATGCATTCCGGGTTTCATATAGGCGATCTCGTGGAATTCCAATTCGAGCAAAGTATACCCCGGGTCATTGGTATCCTGCCAGAAATCCCTGAAATATTCGCACTTTTCAGCAATTTCCATTCTGGTTTTGCTATCAGAGACTATATGAGTAGTCCCTGCTATTCTGATATATCCGTGATACTCGTCCTGTTCAAGGGGGAGGCATAACTCCATATATGGATTTGCTTTAATCTGGGCAACTTTCCGGTCGGATGTACCGGTCAAGACCCAGAACCGATCATCAACGCAAAGCATGGTTACAGGCCTGACTCTTGGTTTTTGTCCTTCAATACTGGCGAAAAATATTACCTGTGTCGGTTTGAACAATTGCCAGAATTCATTATTATTATCTTTATTACAGATCATCCTTCCTCCGGGTAAATATCTACTGGGATAGACAATGAGGAGGGGCAAGTTTTTAACTTGCCCCATCTTATTATAATTCTCATCAACTTATTGAAAATGATATCGTCGAGAACTAAAGCTTATAAATCTCTCAATATCACTATTTAACCATCAGAGCTTTACGGATCAGGGTCTGATCAGCAGTCTGCAGTTTATAGAAATAGACACCGGAAGCCTGGATGCGGTTGGCATCGTCCTTTCCATCCCATTCAATGCGGTGTTCACCGGCAGGCAAATAGCCGTTAACCAGTTCTCTGACTCGCTGTCCCTTGATGTTATAGATAACCAATTGCATTTCTGATTCGACCGGAACAGAGAAGTAAATTGTCGTTGATGGATTGAAGGGGTTCGGATAATTACCCAATAGTCTCAAGGGTTGGATCAGGTGAGTATCAATCGAAGTATAGGAATAGAGATCGTTCGTATCTCTGGAAGTAATGAAATGTCCTTCAGCACGGGCATTGGGAATACCGGTAAGGTCAATAGTTTCGGTGGGAATAACATCGCCGATATAATCTACATCGTAGAAGGTTGTTCGGAAATCTATCGAATCTGTTCCGTCACTGAGAGGATAGACCTGACCATTGGCAAAAGTTGCCGAACCGTCAGCAGAAGTGAAGGTTACATCTTCGATCTTGACCAGACGGGATTGATAGGTGTCCATCTCGTTAATAAAGTCATCCATCGTGATCACAATCGGAGTAACTACAACATTATGAGCACTGGCAGGCCCGGGATCCTGAACAGGAACAAACTGCAGCATATTGCCATAAGTACTGATCGTTCCGGTTAATCCGGTAATTCCGTCTCTGACGGCATAGGTAGTGGAAATAACCCCGGGATCATCATCGATAAGAATTCCACCGGTATCATCCTGGACGAATTTCTGGTGCCGGAAGCTCTGCTGGTAAGTCAGAACAACCTGATTCACCAGACGATAAACGGTTCCATCCTGAGGACTTCCCCTCAGTTCGGCCATATTATCGACATCAACCGGGGTAACTATAGTATAGTTAGCAGTTGATATCATGCTGGG
>CAZSVG010000272.1:0-1664 GCA_964610195.1 uncultured Candidatus Cloacimonadota bacterium
GCCTGCTGTTCTGCCAAATCAATAACTAACATCTCTTGAAAGATGGAGAAAGATAGCAGAATAGAGCTTATAAACTGACTGCTGAGAGTTGCATGCTGCCTGAGAAGAGATCGAGCTTGTTCTGTCAGTATTAACGAACTCTTACCATTAATACTAATTAAACTCCCCTGTCTGTCTATCTCTCCCCCCATCGCTCTGATTATTTCCAATAACGGGTCAATCGGTCGTTTGTCTAATTGTGAACTAACGAGGATTTGAGTCTTCATACTGGGCCAACCGGCTAACCTGACTAACAAAAATCTCAGGGAAGCGGCAGAGTCCTTAATTTTGATAATGGGCCTTTTATTGAAATTGCCAGGGGGAGTTAAGATCAATCTGTCATGTTCCCGGGTTGAGGAAAATCCTAATTCATGGAGAGCGTCTAAAAGGGTCAGAGTATCAGCACATTGAGGAAAATTTTTCAATACGAGAGGATTTTTTAAAAAAGAGGCAATAATTAAAGAACGAAGGGCAATAGACTTAGAACCGGGCAGGGTTACTACCCCCTGCCCGATCACGTTATATATCATTATTAAGCTTTAATCACTATACTTTGGAGATAGCCAGGTATGCATCCTTGCCATTGATGTCCATCTTTTTCATGGTTGTTAACGGTTCAGAAGCCCGTTCAATACTCTCTGTAAGAGTCTCGTTTTTAATATATTCGGCAAATTGATCAAAGACCTCCGCCAACTCATCATCACTACTGAATTTGATCTCAATATTATCCATGATCTCAAAATCAAGTTCTTTACGGGTATATTGGATCTTGTTAACTATTTCCCTGGCAAAACCCTCTTTGATCAATTCTGGAGTTAATCTGATATCAAGAGCCACAAACTTGTCTTTATCACTTTCCAGAATAAAACCTTCCCTATTTTCATAAGTAATCAACAGATCATCCTGATCAATCTTGATACTATTTCCTTCTACAGAAATGTAGTAGGCCTCCCCTTTATTCAAGAGTTCTACGATATGATTGGCATTAGCTTCTTCCAGAACTGAAGCAATCTGCTTCATATATTTCCCGTGTTTGGGTCCCAGAGTCTTGAAATTCGGTTTGACGATATAATCTACCAGTTGGTCTTTCTTCTCTAAAAAGAGAATCTCTTTTACATTAATCTCTTCTTTGATCAATTCAGACATTTTTTCGACAACAGGTTGAGATACCTGAGGAACATAAAGAGCCTGCAGAGTTTGCCGAACCTTGATCTGGCAATTGTTGCGAGCTGTTCTACCCAATGATACCAGATCAATAACAACTCCCATCTCATCTTCCAGTTTTTTATCGATGTAGTTCGGGTTAGCTTGCGGATAATCGGTAAGATGAACACTTTTCCCTTTGGTCAGATTGGTATAGATCTCTTCAGCCAGATAGGGGGCAAATGGTGCTAATAACTTACTGACATTGACCATAACATAAAAGAGGGTCTGATAAGCATCCTCTTTATCCTGGGTTAGTGTCATTGCCCAATAACGTCTTCGGGCTCGACGAACGTACCAATTGCTTAGTTCATCCAGAATGAAATCCTGTAATAGTCTGACCGAACGGGTCAATTCATATCTCTCATTATAGTAGTTGATCTCCGTAACCAGAGAATGGAAACGGGATACAATCCATCTGT
>CAZSVG010000273.1:0-1660 GCA_964610195.1 uncultured Candidatus Cloacimonadota bacterium
ATCGACGTGTCCGGATTGAAAGGATTTGGATAGTTCTGCTTTAGCTTTGTGGCATAGGGAGAAAAAAGATCCTCTTCAGCTGAAGTGATTTGAACCAGAATGGTTTCTGAGGGATCTGATTCCCCCAGATCATAGACTGAGGTTACATAGTATTCATAGCTGCCCATACCCGGAACGTTATCAGCAAAGGCTAATTCAGTAATCAATCCATCATTGATCATCACATTATCCCGATAGAGGTTGAAACCAAAAAGTTCAAACCTGGAATCTTTGGACTCTCCTCTCATTCCCGGCAAAATGATCGAACTCCACGATAGATAGACCGTGTTACCACTGATCTCTGCTGCCAGATTCATCGGTGGAAAGAGAATGATTGCCCCGGAAGCATAAATTTCGATGTAGGAGAGATTATTATTGGGATCATTACTGGTAACGGTAATCTGTCCACTATAATCACTTACTTCTTCCGGAGTAAATATCAAGGAGAGTGTTAAATAACTCTCCGTCGGAACAGAATAATTATAATCAGTCCTTACCTTATCTGAGCGGAGATTTGTTCTTGTCATTTTGTTGTTTTTCTCGCTAAGCTTTACACTATCCAGATAGAGATCAGTTATATCAGAATTATCAAGATTGCTTCTGAGTACCAGATTATCAATTGTAAAACCTTCATAAGTTGAAATCGTCCCGGCTAATGACTCATTCCCAAAGTTACTGATGATCAGATTTTTTGTTTCAGTTGCTCCAATACCTACTTCTCCGAAATCGATAGCTTGAGGATAAGCAGCAAATATTGGTCCCGAAGTAGATGTACCGGAAGCCGGAAAGATAATATAATCCACCCAGGCACAATCCGATCCGGAAGAGACAGAATAATCTTTTATATATGTCCAGCGGAAGTTATTAGTTCCGGCCTGAACAGGATAGGTAACCTGTTGCCAGTTAACATTGCCGGACCATTCACCCTGTTGCTGATCATTGATAAAGAATCTGAGAAAATCGTAATTGGCTTCAGAAGAGACTCTCAGATAGAAGCTAATCTCTCCGGGTGCCGGTATATTAAGAGTTACAATCATCGAACTGGATTGATTATGAGAAATCACTCCCGAACGGGCAGAAGAATTACCGGAATAGCTTTGAGAGCTATCGATGAACCAGTTGGCATTACCTGAAAAAGTCCAGGGATAAGCATTGAAATCATCAAATTCTTCGATCAATAAACCGACTGGCATTACCATCGTTTCCTGAACTGTATAGTTGCCGGAAAAGACATTCATCCCAATACTGATAGTACTCCCGATAGGCAGACTAGAATCTGCAGTAACGGTAAAAGTAACATATTCTGTAATGCCAGCATCAACTGTCCCAAGAGATACAAACTCATCGCTAATCAGAGAGAGATATTGAGAACCACTGGTGAACCTGACAATCGTCTCCGGTGAAATACTATTCCCGGCATTGATAATTGGAAACTGAAGAATTGCTGTTTCACCGGGATCAAGAACTCCGTTATTATTGCCACCGGGAGCTGGATCATTGACCTCGGGATAAGATATGGCAAGAGATGGAGCATTAACAGGGAAACTGATATTCGACGTCCAAGTTTCTCCATCGTTGCCTGTCATAGTCAATAGTAAAACTATTTGATGCTGATCGGGTA
>CAZSVG010000274.1:0-1628 GCA_964610195.1 uncultured Candidatus Cloacimonadota bacterium
TCTTCACTGAAGAGAGAATTGATCTGAGCACTGGTCTGGTGAAGGTTAGCCACGATATCCTCGATCTCCTGGTAGTTATCGACAAAGAAATTGTCCAATCGCTCCATCAACCGTTTCGAAGAAACAATGGTATGCTGGAAATTTTCGAACAGTTCATCCTGCATGGCGAGTTTGGAGATCATCTGATCGAGATTACCGATTATCCCGTCTATCCGTGGGATCAGGGAAGATAGTCCGGCCAGGTTCTGTCCGTTGGGGATATAATCGGGATCAAAAATCTCTTTTGTTATGCCGGGAATGATATCAACCTGGCGGTTTCCCATCAGATCGGAATCACTGATAAAGAACTTCGTATCGCGTGGTAAAGGGAAATCGATATCTACCAACAGGTTGAGGATCACCCCCTGTTCGGTCATGGAGATCGAGTCAACCCGTCCTCGCTTGACTCCGTAAACGGTGACATGATTACCCGGTTCGATATTACCGGCGTTGATGAATCTGACCCTGATCTGGGTGTATCTACCCTGATTGAACCAGTCTCTTAACCAGCCGTAGCCGCCAATTAGAACTATCAGAGCCAGAACCGTTATGATCCCGACCCTTACCTGGGTTGCCCCTTTATTCTGATAATATTCGCTCTCTTTCATCGCTCCTCATCATCTTTTTTTATCAGCATAATCAAGTCATTCTCCATCTAAAAGATAAGAAAAATAAAGCGTTATTGTTACAAGTTTTTTCTTCTCCGGATGGAGTTACATTTAGATAGATGGTAAACAAGTGAAAGGTGATGATGTGATATTAGGAAAGAAAATAATCGAAAAGAGATCTGACATGGACACTGTGAAGAAGTTGTTTTACGCATTTAATAACTCTTTATAGATACGGGGTAAGCCCCGTCTCCATACCGATAAACCAGATTTTATCACAACATAGTATTGTTTTACGGGCAGTCGTAGATTAACCTTATGGAAATTCCAACTAACAACCACGCCAACCAGAGAATCGGTGATAGACCAAATTCTACGCTGAGACGAGGCATGCCTCGTCTCTACGGCGGTGGGTCCTGATGAACCTTCCTGCTCCATTTCCCATGGACTTGCTTCTCCTTCCGTAGGTTTTTACTAATAACTAAATAGCTAATAGCTTTTTATCTCCTTGCTTGGCATCCATTGGATTTGCTTTCCTTCATTTGTCACCCTGAGTGAATCGGCAAAGCCGAATCGTATCGAAGGGTCAATACTCACAATGGACTTGCTTATCATTTTGTAGGTATAATGCCCTTTATGGGCATCACATTATAGCCTGAGGTGAAACCTCAGGTATGAAGCACAGCTTCATTTGGGTGGCGGGTGGGGGTAGGTCATCAGTTTCCTGACACTCCGAGTCAGGCTATCTTGTGTCATCTCTCCGGGATTTATATAGTCTTGCTCAACTTCCTATGGGCTTGCTTTCCCTTCCGCAGGTTTTCCGCCCTCTCTCCTCGTCTCCCTCTCGCCCCCTCGTTTACTCTATCCTTCCACAGGCTTTTATCCGGCATTATAAGGAACGGCGATAACAAAACCGTACGAGAAGCTGCTTCGGAGATACTGTTCACCTTGCTTGGCATCCATTGGATTTGCTTTCCTTCA
>CAZSVG010000275.1:0-1627 GCA_964610195.1 uncultured Candidatus Cloacimonadota bacterium
TTGTCGGAGAAAACAGCCAAATCCTGCTGATAATCCGGAAAGAAAATCATAATCTCCACCCATTCTCCAATCATCAGCACGGGTATTGAAACCTGTTCTCAGGGTTAAAATCTGATGGGCTTTATATTCCAAACCAATTTTCCCTGAAAAATCCTGATCCAATGGTTTGGAAATATCGAGGTTGGCATCCAATCTCTCGTGAAGGTCATAATTAAAACCAACCGTAATCTGGGTTGGCATTTTTTCTTCATATTTACTTGATGTATAATAGGTTATTTGTTTCCCAACATTTCTCAAGGTTACTCCCACCCGTAGATTATCATTAACTGTCTGGTGGTAAACTCCGGCGTCAACGACCGCTGCTGAGGCTGAGTATTCATCGATCGATTCATAGATAAATCTTATACTGGCTCCGATATTAAGCATTTCATGAACATAAATACCCCCGGCAAAACCGACAATAATGTCATTGGCACCAAAGGTTCCGGCAGTTCCCAGATATTCACCCTGATCGTCAACCAGGGTTCTGGTTATATTCTGATTACCCAGATATTGAGCAAAAATTCCGTAAGCAAAGCGATCCTGGCGTGGGACGACAAAAACAACCGAACCACCCTGGAAGCCTTCAAAGTAATTAATATAAGAAGTTGCTATTGATTTGGTATTTAGCAGTGGTAATCCGGCAGGATTAAAAAAGACGGCATTAAGATCATCAGCCTGTCCCGTAAAAGCATTCCCCATACCTGCAGCTCTTGCCGAATAAGAAACTCGCAGGAAGTTGAAGCCAGTGGTTCCTACATTTTCATTTGCCGCATTGAGCAGAGTCCAGCTTAAAACGAGGATAATCAAGCCGGTAACTAACTTTTTATTATTCATTTTCTAATCTCCGGAAAATATTTAACAACTCTTCTCTCTCTTTACAGTTGAAAACCTCAAAACGGTTGTTTTCGTTTCTTAAAAATTCCGATATCTTCTGTAAAACCTTCATATAATCATTCCCTACTTCTGTAGGGATGGCAAAACAGATGACCAGTTTTACCTTTTTCCGATCAAGTGAATCAAATTCAATCTCATTGTCAAGGAGATAAATACCAACTTTGAGGGTCGAGATCGCTTCATCCCGCATATGAGGAATGGCTATTCCGCGACCAATTCCGGTAGAGAGTATCCGCTCCCTTGACATCATCAAATCATAGAATCTCTCTGTATTCTCGATAAGTCCAAAATCGGCAAAGGATCTGGCGATTGCCCGGAGACAATCTTCCTTATTCTGGACATGAAAGTCGATTTTTACCAATTCCGGATGAAAGATACTCATTGGCTTTTTTACCTTGTATTGATGGATACACAGACTGAAGTCTATGTTACTTCATTTTCTCTTTGTAATATTGAGCCCGATCTATAATCTCTTCCTCGTCGAGGGTGGTTAATTCTCTATTCAACATCAAAAACTGACCATTGACCAGAACATCGGTGATATTGGAAGAATTTAGATTATATACGATCTGAGAGTAGAGGTCATACATGGGAATTGATTCGACACTATTGGTATCTATCAATATCAGATCGGCACTCTTCCCCTTTTCCAATGATCCCAGTTTGTCTTTTTTCTTTAAAGCCCGGGCAG
>CAZSVG010000276.1:0-1601 GCA_964610195.1 uncultured Candidatus Cloacimonadota bacterium
GGTGTCATATTCAGCTGCTTTACGGGCTACATTGCTGAGGATGGAGAGTCCGGCCAGGGTGGCAATATCTTCGATATACCCGATACCCGGAACGAAGAGGATCGGCTTACCCATCTCCGTCGCTCTGCCGATAGCATTATCGATCTCCTCAAGCCCGGCGATAGGACGGATAAACATCTCTTTCCCTTTCATGGCATTACGGATCAGGATGAAGACCAGTAATCCGAAGATGAGGGAAGCGATAAGAGCGGCTAATTGACTTTTATCGAACCAGTCCGGTGTGGGGAAGAAATAGGTTTCTCCATCAGCTTCATAGACGTCATCCTGATAGAAAAGACCGTTTCTGTCGGTTTTAATAAAGATATATTCAAAGCTGCGGCGGTGTTTTTCTCTGATATCAGCTATAAATCTCATTCTTCGACGATTATGCTCTATCTGATTCGCTTCCGCCAGGATAGGATGCTCTGTTTCCATCCATAATCTGGTCTGGTAGTAGTCAAGATAGTAGTTCAACTCAGCCAGTTCTGCTTCGTCTGTTGCAGCAGCAATTTGCTGCTCGTAACCAGCTATCATTTCGCGTAGTTGAAGCAGGTCGTTTTCGATCTCAGCAGCGAAGATGTTGGTAAAGATATTGGTATCCCGCTCCCGGTCATAGGTAACCACTACAGAGTTATCGACGAGTAATAGTTTCCGGTCGGCATCATATCTGTTGACCAGTTTAAAGATCGAGGTCTCGTAGGGGATACTGTCATCATAAGATCTGGCAAAAGGGCTGATATTTCTTGCCAGACGAAAATTTTGATCACCAATAGCTCTTTTATAGAGATAATAACTGAAGTCGGAGACGATCTCCCCTTCTTCATTAATGACTGAAGGGGATTCTTTGATGGTCAATTCTCCGAACTCGATCAATCCGAATTCCTCATTATAGTAAGTTGTCTGGGTCAGAAGATAGGGCTCAATATTATCGGCATTTTTGATCTCCGGCCTGATTTCTAAAGAGAGTCCCTCCATCAGGGTATCAAAGGAGGGGATGGATAGTTTGATGATCTTATCGGGCAAAAATTCATTAATCTCAGCCAGGAGATTACCCTGAGCATCAAAAATCCTGAAAGCAATGCTTTTCAACATATTTAGACGATTATCTGTAAAATCATAGTTCAGTGCCAAGCGGGTTCTCTGGGGATTGAGAAATGAGCCCTGAGTCATGAACACCAGCGGTTTCCCAAAGAGGAATTGATTATAGTCCCCCTTATCATCCGGTTTGTCGATGATCGTATAAGCGGGGAGAATGGGTTTATCTTCTGAAGTCTTGATCCGGGGTTCGACAATCGCGGAAAAACTTTCATAACCGGCATAATCGGTGAAAGAGAAGATAAAACGATATCGGTCAAGATTGTTCCAATCGAGGGTATATCCGATCTCACTACCGATAACATTGATTGTCCCATTCTCAGCTTCTACAAAACCTGTAGTGGTTGAAACATAGGGGAAAGCGGTCGGATCGGCGAAAATATGAATTCCTGGATTAGGATAAATGGCGGAGAAATCCGGTATCTCGGCATCGGGATTTAAGAATCTCTGAAAAATAACCCCACTCT
>CAZSVG010000277.1:0-1600 GCA_964610195.1 uncultured Candidatus Cloacimonadota bacterium
CGGAATTCTTGGTGGTACTTTTAATCCGGTTCACAACGGACATTTGGCAGTTGCTCAAGCTGTTCATGACCAATTACAATTGGATAAAATACTTCTCATCCCTTCATCCAACCCTCCTCATAAAGAGGAAACAGAACTGATAGATTATGCAGATCGATGGCAAATGCTGGAAAGAGCTGTCGCTTCAAGCTCCTATCTGGAAATATCTCGCCTTGACTATACTCCCGAGGGAAAAAGTTATACCAAAAACCTGATGATCAGACTCCGGGAACATCATCCCGCTACCACCTTTTACTTTATTATCGGAGCCGATAACATCTCTCAGATCGCTACCTGGTATGATTTCCCCTGGTTAATGAAGCATGTCAATTTTGTAGCTGTAACCAGAGAGAATTTTGAGCGAGAGAGTCTTCCAGATCTCGATTATTTTTCTCAGATCACCTTTGTTGAGATGGAGCCGGTCAATATCTCCTCTTCCCGGATCAGACAATTGATCAGCAAAGGAGAAGATATCAGTTCGTTAGTTCCCCCCTCTGTTGCTCAATATATTAGTCAGAAGGGTCTCTATTTGCCAAAAGATTAAAAATTATAGAATGATCGGTTTACAACAAAGGTCAGTATTGAACTGACCTTTGTTATTTATATTCTGGTTTAAATAGGAATCTCGTCAGGACGACATTGTTCAATTAGTTCTGCTATTTTTTCAGTATGTTGTTCCTATAAAGTACCGGTTTCAATTAATAATCTTCCAGATGGAAGAATTCGGCATTCTCCAGCCAGTTCTCGGGTCTTTCGATAAGTTCTACTATATTTTCCAGCAACAGCATGTGCTTTTTCTCTTCATTGGCAACTTTGCGAATGATCTCCATATGTATTGTATCGGTAAACTCGTCTAATTTTTCCATATAGAAATCATAACTCTTCTTCTCCAACTCCAGAGCTTTTTTATATAAGGTGAGTTGGGAAACATCACAGCTTAATTTATCAAATTGCTGACGAAAAGAACCGAATATCTCTTTGGCGTTTTCAAAAATTTCGGTCTTTTGAAAATCGGCAGGATTATTCGCCTTCATGCTGCGAAAGATCGCATAATGCTTCTGCTCATCTTGGGCCAGCATCTTAAAGATATTACTCAAACCCTCATTAGAAGAACAACCTTCTGCCAATTTCAGGTAAAAATCTTCACCCTCTTTTTCTATTCCCATGGCAATATCGAAAAAATCCATATTTAACTCCTTCATGTTTGTTGTTTATAATACATATTAAGCTATTTATCAAGTCAAGCAAATAAAATCATTCTCCCGTCACTCCGTCTCTCTTCTTGCTCCTCTTCCCAAGGTTTTATCAATTCTACATTCTGCAAAGCAACAGCCACCCCTTCATACTTCCCTTCCGCAGGCTTTTCACTAATCACTACATAGCTAATATCTAACAACTCTTTCAGCTTGCTCTGCTACCTCCGGTTTTCCCCCTTAGCTCTCTGCTCTTAGCTTTTTGTCATGTCGAGCGAAGTCGAGACATCTCCTCTTGCTTGCTTTTCTTCCAATGGTCTTGCTTTTCTCCCGCAGGTTTTTCCCTACTCTCTAACTCTCTAAAACCT
>CAZSVG010000278.1:0-1589 GCA_964610195.1 uncultured Candidatus Cloacimonadota bacterium
CTTTAAAACCATTATCAAGGGTTTGGGAACTGATTTTTGCTATTATCTTATCTTCTTGCATTATCTATATTTTTCCTCTTTAATTTACCTTTGTTATTCACTACGCATAATTCACTGGCTTACTATCTTTGATAGCAAGCTATATACAACCAATATTGAAAAGTTTTCCATTTGGCGATTACTCTTAGTGATGCTTGTAATTGCTACTTCCTTTTTCTATCCTGGAGTTGCATCAAAGAGCGACATTATATTGTATATCTTTTCTCCTTCGATAAAGTCTGCACCAAATTGGTTAGCCACTTTCGAAGATGCCTTCCAATTTTGTGCAGAACACTCAGGATGACTTTGTCTCTTTTTTTCATTAGTGTTCATCTCTTTTCATTCGTGTGTATCTGTGGAAGAAGCTTGCTTTCCTCCCGATGGACTTGCTTCCCCATCCGCAGGTTTTTTCCTAAACTCTCAACTTTCAACTCTCAACTACTTCCCCCACTCCAGATAGGCATAAGCATTATGATTATGGATCGATTCGAAATTCTCGGAAGATATCTGAAAACCGGTGATCCTCTTGTCTTTTTTTAACAAGATGGCCAGATCACGAACGATATCTTCCACGAATTTCGGATTATCATACCCCTTTTCGGTCACGTATTTCTCATCTTCTCTCTTCAGTAAAGGATAAACTTCAGAACTGCCGATAGATTCTACATATTCAATTATCTCCTCTAACCAGATAAATTTGTTATAGGTCAGGAGAACAGAAACTATCGAGCGTTGATTATGGGCACCCTGCTTACTGATCTCTTTAGAACAGGGACATACTGTGGTGATCGGAACCTCTACTCCGATTGTGAGGTTATAAGTATCAGTTAATGAGGCAATAAAGATACAATTATAATTCAACAGAGAAGCTATTCCGGAGACAGGGGCTTTTTTCTCCATAAAGTAGGGAAATTTAAGAGTTATATAAGCCCGGTCTGCCGATAGTTTTTTCTGAATACTTTCCAATATCCGGGGGAGGTTTTCAATCAGATCTTCCTGATGATAGCTGTTCAAGACCTCAATGAATCTACTCATATGAGTACCCCGGTAATGATGAGGTAGTTCTACAAAGAAATCTATCTCTGCTACTGTTTTTTGCAGTTCATTTGCTCTGTCCTGTACGATGATTGGGTATTTGAGATTTTTGACTCCAACTTTATCTATCTTTTCCTGACGTGTATCGCGAGTATTTTGAATATCTTTGCCTAACATTAGTCCCTCACCAGATAATCTCTGATCCCCTCAGTCCGGAGAGATACGATCTCCTCGTCATCTAAGAAATAAATTATCCCCTCAGTACCCGGATATGCTTTGAGCAGATTGATCCCCTCTTCCGGTGGTAATAAGAAGACAGCAGTTGACAGGATATCTGCCAGGGTGGCATTGGGAGCAAGGATAGTGACGGAATAGACACCCTCAACCGGATAACCGGTCAGGGCATTGATGATATGATGGTATCTTCGTCCATCATAATCGAAATATCTCTCGTAATCCCCGGAAGTAACTATTGCCGTATCAGACAAAGAAAGAACAGCTATGACATCATTTAT
>CAZSVG010000279.1:0-1584 GCA_964610195.1 uncultured Candidatus Cloacimonadota bacterium
ACATTATAAAAGTGAGTATCGAGAAAGAGGTGAACATATTCATGGAGAATAATCCTCCTCAGTCTAGTAAAATCTCGCAAATCCCGAGGATTACGAACATAGATCCGCTTATCTATTGACCTGTAAACGGCTTCACTGAATTCGATAACCCCCGAGTAACCGGAAACGATCTCCTGATAATAGTCCCTGTCCGGGGCAATGACAATCTCCCCTTTGATCTGAGGATAAAATCCGATAGCACGTTGAAAAACGTCTATATCTGATATAATCATGGGAAGAAGGGTCTCCATCAGTTGACTGTCTCTCTGCTGGTAATAGAAAATCAGGCTCTCTTCTTGCTTCTGAACCCATTGAGAATCGTCAAAACCCTTCAGGGGAATGAAAAAAAAGATAAATAGAAATACAAAGATGAGCCATGAAACGGCTCTGTTATTGATGATCATGGAAAAATTTCCGGGTTATTTGGTAACCTCGGTATCCATTGCCAGTCGTTCTCTGATAATTTTGATCAGATAATCTGTGTCAAAGGGTTTGAAGATAACATCTTCCATACCAAGACCGGCGTTACGGGCATTGACAACTGTATGATTGGGATCATATCCGAAACCGGTCATCATGATCACCGGTATCTCTTCATTCTGTTCTCTGGCTCTCAGGAAGAGTTCGTAGCCATCCATGTCAGGCATGGCAATGTCGGTTATCAATAGATCGATCCCACCGCTCATGATGTGTTTCAGGGCGGTATATCCACTCTCAGTAGTGACGATATCGAGCTCGGGAAGACTCTCCTTGAGTTCCTTCCGTAAAAAATGGATGACATTGACATCATCATCAACAACCAAAATCCTTTTTACCATACTTTTGCTTCTGCACCTGCTATTGTCTTATAGGCCTGATAATATTTCTCATAGGTTTTTTCGATCACTTCCCCAGGTAGTTCAGGAGCTGGTGGCTTCTTATTCCAACCGGCTTTCACTATATAATCCCTAATATATTGTTTATCATAGCTCTTCGGAGAGTGACCGACTGCATATTCATTTTTATCCCAGAATCTGGAAGAGTCGGGGGTCAGCACTTCATCGATCAGAATGATCTGATTATTGATCGTGCCGAACTCGAATTTGGTATCTGCCAGGATGATATCCCGGTCAAAGAGAAAATTATGACCCTGATGATATATCTCCAGACTCTTGTTCTTGAGAAACTCGGCAATTTTCTTATCGGTCATCATCAACATCTCCTGATAAGAAATATTAACATCATTGCCTGTCTCTGCTTTGGTAGAGGGGGTAAAGAGCGGTTGCTCAAATTTCTGGCTCTCTTTGATCCCTTCCGGGAGGATCATCCCACCGACTGTGCTCTGTTGCTTATATTCACTCCAGGCAGAGCCACTGATATATCCCCGCACAATGCACTCAAAAGGGATAACTCTGGTCTTTTTGACCAGCATGCTTCTGTCGAGCAGTTCGTCCTTAAAGGGGTGCAATTCTGCCGGATATTCTGCTATGTCGGCCGTGAACAGATGGTTGGGTATTATCTGTTCGGTCATTTTGAAAAAGTATAAAGAGATCTGATTGAGGATCT
>CAZSVG010000280.1:0-1581 GCA_964610195.1 uncultured Candidatus Cloacimonadota bacterium
TGTCATCCTGAGTGTTCTGCTGGCTGCTTCTTGTTTGGCTTAACAGCAGAATGTATCGATGGATTGAATGGTGCAGAATGTATCGAAAATGCACAGACTAAAGTCTATGCTACAGAAAAACACAGACTAAAGTCTATGTTACAGATGCACAGACTGAAGTCTATGCTACAGAAAAACACAGACTAAAGTCTATGCTACAAACAAAAAAAAGGCGGGTTTCTCAAAACCCGCCTTTTGCGCTTCCACACCCTATATTGAATGCTCTTTACGATAGGGGAGAGTGTGTTCTATTACTTCGATTTCAACATCCGGGAGAGGTGTATAACACAGATAATGCCGGCAATATATCACTTCATCGAGGATCTCTTCCAGCTCAGGGTCTTCATGCCCAACCTTATCTTTAGCTCTTTTTATCGCCATATATGCTGCCCGGCTTATCCTGTCCGTTTCGGTCGGAAAAACCCTCAACCGGTTAACTTCGGGAGAATAGATCTCTTTCAGATAGTTGCGGAGGGTGATCTTTTCCAGCTGCAGCTTCTTGATCTCTTCCCGGTGATCACCTTCCAGCGAATCCAGAAAGGAGATCTTCCTGATTTTTTCATTTAACATCTCACTGACTTCCTTCACCGCCTGCCAATCTGCTTTGGGGATCTTACTCTCCTGGTAGAAGACCCGATACCCCTCCAGCAACCTGCCGGGATTGTCACTATCATAAAACTCCGGAGGAATAGACCTGAAGGAAGTTACTTCAGCCGCCAGATTCACCAGTGGGATTTTGACGTAAGGATATTTGAACCCTTCGGCCATGTATTGAAATCCCCTGTTATTGCGAAACTGATGAACCTTATCATACATACTTTCGATTACCAACGATCTGCGATCGTTTATGATGAACTTGATTTTCATCTTTTAAACTCCATTTTTTCTTTCTATGACTATATTATACCTCCTTTAATAATAGTCGGATTAAAATCTCTTGGCTGCAATCACAAGAATGATCTCTCCACAATCTGCAGCGCCAATACAATATTTGATTTTCGATAACATCACCCCCTAAAGCTTTATTGAAAGAATTTCCGAAATAGCCACCCTGATCAAGTCAGAATAGCCACATACTGACAGAGCAATCCTATAGTCCCTTTTTCGATATGTTAGCCTAACTAATTCATGCCCAATCATTTACACTGCTCAAATCCCGAGAACAAAATTCTCGACTCTTTTTCTTACTTTCACAAAGACAGTATAGCAGATTAGCTCCATTCTGTCAAGTGTTTAGGGGCATAAAATTGCATCTTTTTTGATCTTGTTTTGGGGTTCTATTTATCAGGGTATAGATAGTTATGCTAAACTCTATTATTCGCTGTTATAATACGATAAAGGCTGCCATCTATTTCTTTCCGGGAGGGAGGTAATGCAAGCAATGCTATTTTTGATGATTACAATTTTCGAGATTTATCTCCATTTATTTTAGAAGGATCAACTTCTCGGCAAACTTCTCAACTTCTGTTCTCAACACGAGAAAGTAGATACCGGAAGATACACGAAGTCGATTGTTATTAACTCCATCCCAGCAGAGAGTAA
>CAZSVG010000281.1:0-1575 GCA_964610195.1 uncultured Candidatus Cloacimonadota bacterium
CTCTCCGGATGATAGAGTCGTTGATAAACGGTTCCATCAACTTCAGCAGGGATGAATTCGTAATCGCTGAGATTGAATTCGATCTCAGTATAATTTCGACCGGTAGAGATCACTCTGAATATCTCAGGCGATGCCCAGAGTTGAGTAATTGATATCGTAGATATCAAAATAGTAATAGTGAAGCATAGTATTAAATTCATGCAGCTTCTTTTCATAACAGTTTACCTCGTTCTTCTAAGTGTCATATATAATTCAAAATATAGCAATTAGGGTGCCATTGGTATGGATCATCAAAAAGTTTTTTCAATTCAATTAGCAACTGAGAATTTATGCCAAGAATAACAGTGATTAGAATAAAAAAAATCTATTAAACCTCTGGGGAGCCTTGTAGTCAGCCCGGGCCGACTACAAGGTTCCCTTAGGATTCACCCGGATTATCTGTAAGTTTATTTGATACCTTTACAAATGCAAAAAACTCATTAGATGAACAGCTAATAAAGATCTTGGAGCAGCTATCTCTTAAATATCGACTTCAACATATTGGGACTCGATGGTGTATTTACCTTCCTTGACAGAGGATAACGAAGCAATGATAACGTTGTATTTCTCCAATTGCTCTCGATCTTTGATAGACCCGGTTTTATAATCTATTATCAGAATCAGTTTCTGCAGGTCATCAATCATCATTCTATCAATTCGATACTCCCGATCATGATCATCAAAAATAATTTTTTCGGTAAAGATTTTTGTCCATGAGCGGGAAAAGAGGTGCTGGTTATTATTTATAAACATTGCTATCTTAGCGATAAGATCATCGATTTTCTCACCTAAAATAAGATTACCATAGAGGGCAATAGTTCTCCGGCGGGCATATTCGAGTTCTTGTGGCTCGGCATATCTGACAAATGATAGATAATAGTGAACCAGATTACCCAGCAGGTTCTTTTTGTTTTCGAGATATGCTGTCTTGAAATTCAAAAACTCACCCTCTCTTTCTTCCGGCAGGGAGAGAAGGGAATCTCTTTCCAGATTGATGAGGTTGGAAAGGTCATCCACTTTGCTTGGTGAAAGAGTCTCTTCAGGATGGTAGGCAGAGATAATACCGATCTCTTTGTGAATGATCTTATTCATTATCTCTGCATCAGAAATAATTTTTTCCTGATTGCTATTCAGAAAACTAATGATCGTCCTCAGAAAGAGTTTCCTGATCTCGATTTTATCAGTATCCTGAGCAGATCTTCCCTGTTCGGTTGCCGCAATCAGGCCTTTATTGCACTCATAACAGAGAAAGAGAGAGATGTTGCGTTTTGCTCTGGTAAGGGCGACATATATATTGTTTAACTCTTCGAGAAGCTCTTTTTCATCCTGTTTACTTTGTAATGGATGGTTCATGTTCTTCAACAGAGGTGAGTAATTATAAGAGAGGAGATAGTCCTCTAACTCGGTGAAATTATCATTGAACCGATAAAGATATTGCAAATTCCCCGCTGTATTTCCACCTTTATTGCCGATATGATAGTAGAAGAAGACATTATCAAACTCGAGTCCTTTGGCTTTATGGACGGTCATCAATTG
>CAZSVG010000282.1:0-1573 GCA_964610195.1 uncultured Candidatus Cloacimonadota bacterium
GTCTGAGCGGCCACTGATTGTAACGTTGGTTATCTGGACCAATACCCCTTCATAAGCTTCACTGACAGCCAATTCTCCGGTTGTTACGGGAGTGGGAGGTGGTAGAGCATTACCAGAACTGATAATTCTTAGCTGACGGATATTACGAATAGTTGTAAAACCAAAGCTCTCGTTCACTTCACCTGTTAATTCTAGATGATCTCCAACTCGGACTTCTCGTCTTCTGTCATTTATGAATATTCCGCGCCAAGGCCCCCCTTCTGGTTCAGAAATAAAGAAACCACCGGTTCGATAATTTGTAGCCGTCACTATCCCGCTGGTTGTTACTATCTGGTTTCGATAAGGGGAGGGATATGTTCCATCAGTACCGGAATTATTGCTGTACTGGATTTCAAAAATTGAGGTCTGACCGGAGAATAAAAATATAGGTAATAATACTATTATCGCTATAAAAAAGCTCCGCATGGCACCTCCTTGTTTCGTACTCTATAACTTGATTTCTCCATTTCAAGAACAATCTACTGAACCCTTCCAAACTGTCAAGCTTTTACTTAAAACTATCTCGTCATGATTTTGTTACTAAACCAAGAGATACACTCAACCGTATTAGCAGCTTTTATAGTTATAATTTCGTCCAGTACTCGATCTATAATCCTCTCTAATCAAGGAGCATTTATCCTTTCAATCAACGATAATTCTTGACAGCAAATTCTCTCGATAATTTAATGGGTTTAGATGTAAACAGGTGGACAAAATTGACAATCTAAAAATAAATCCCTGTAAATAATAATAGCAATATGAGTATGTTTATGTTTATTAGACAGACATTAGCAATTAATAGTAATTTCCCTATTGTTCAGTAGAAACTGAAATTTTAAGATATAAATAACAAGGAGTACTTATATGAGTAACGGTAATGATTTAGAAAAGATCCATTCGTTGAATACCCAGGAATTGGTGAAATTAGCCAAGGCTTATGATATTTCCGGCTATACTACTCTACCGCGTAATGAATTGATCTTTAGGATTTTGAAATCTGCTGCAGAGCAGGAAGGTTTGGCTTTCATAACCGGTTGTCTGGACATTATGGAGGATGGTTACGGTTTTCTCCGTTTCCCGGAAAACAATTACATTCCGAGTCGGGACGATATTTACGTATCATTAACCCAGATAAAAAAATTCAATCTGAAGAAGGGACATATGGTCTCCGGTCCGGTCCGGTCTCCGAAAGAGGGTGAAAAATATTTTGCCCTTTTACGTGTAGATGCGGTTAATATGCATGCTCCAGATGAATTGATCAGTATAAAAGACTTTGATGATCTGACCCCCTATTATCCGGAACAGAGATTGAATCTGGAAACCACCCCCAAAAATGTATCAACGAGAATAATCAATCTCTTCACCCCGATTGGTAAGGGTCAAAGAGGATTAATAGTTGCTGCCCCGAGAACCGGTAAGACTGTTCTCTTACAGGATGTCTCGAATGCTATCTTGACCAATCATGAAGATGTCTATGTGATAGTACTTCTGGTTGATGAGCGTCCAGAAGAGGTTACGGAAATGAAGAGAATCC
>CAZSVG010000283.1:0-1563 GCA_964610195.1 uncultured Candidatus Cloacimonadota bacterium
TAACAAAATCGCACAACAAGAATGAATTATTGCTGGTGTAATGCCACCAGAAACCGTGATCAAAAGAAAAGAGTCCATCGTTGGTAGCAATCCAGATAACATTGTTGGCATCAACGGCCAGATCATTGATCCTGTTATTGATTAAAGGGCTATTGTGAAGATTGTAGTTGATAACCTCATAGCCGTTGTATCGGTAAAGTCCGTTATTGGAAGCAAACCATATTTCTCCATCAAGATCCAAAATACCCTTTTTAATATTCCCTTCGATCTCGGGAAACGATTGCCAGTTATGCTCGGCAAAGATCATCCTCAAGAAGAGAAGAGTTCCCATTAGAAATAGTATTGATAGCCATAGCTTTTTCAAAATATCCTCCTTCTTTCGCTTTAATAATCGACAGTATTCAAGCACCCTTATAGTAGATATTGAATTATCAGCTAGTTCCAGATGTCAACTTTTTTCCAGTTCTCACTTTCAAGAAAATCTTTTATCTGGAGGATTTTGAGTTATCATTGGTATTCTCTGGTAGATATTGTTCTGAAATCGAGATTGAGTTTGACACATACCATAAAAAAAAATAAATGCTACAGAAAAGAAAAATTAATGGAGGTTAGATTAGATGTTGAACAAAGAGATGATAGCCAAAGTGCTTGATAAATCCCTATCCAACGGGGCTGATTTTGCTGAACTGTTTCTGGAAAACTGTTATAATTCCAGTATCCGTTTTTATGATCGTAAAACCCAGCAAAGTGTTGTAGGCAAGGACTTTGGAGTTGGTATTAGAGTATTTTATGGTACATCTGCGATCTATGCCTATACAAGTGACCTGTCAGAAGAGTCATTATTGGCAGCAGCAGAGGCGATATCGAAAGCAGATAAGGCGGATAATATAATCACACCGCAAAACATGGAACAGCTAAAGGTAAACAATCTTCACCCCATAGTACTTCCCGGTGAGAAAGTGAGTAAATCGGAAAAGATCGATTTTATCCGCCAAATCGACCAAGCAGCCCGAGGTTACCATGAAAAAGTAACTCAGGTAGATCTGACTCTCCTCGAGAAAAAGCAGGATATCCTCATTGCTAATAGTGAAGGGCTTTATATAGAAGATCAGCGCAACTATACCAGAATATTTGTGGTTACCATTGCCGGTAGTGGTACTGAGAATCAAACATGTTTTGATGGACCGGGAGCTATGGCAGGATATGAGTTTATCCAGACTCTTGATCCTGAAGAGATAGGGATCAGGACAGCTAAGACAGCCGTTACAATGCTCACTGCAAAATATGCCCCGAGCGGAACCTTCCCGGTCATCATAGATAATGGTTTTGGTGGGGTTATCTTCCATGAGGCTTGTGGTCACAGCTTAGAAGCTACTTCTGTTGCCAAAGGGGCATCGATCTTTGCCGGCAAACTCAACCAGCAAATTGCTTCCCAGAAGGTTACTGCTATTGATGATGGAACAATACCAAATAAATGGGGTTCGACCAATATTGACGATGAGGGGACACCAACCCAGAAGACGGTTCTTATCGACAAGGGGATCCTGAAATCTTATATGATCG
>CAZSVG010000284.1:0-1550 GCA_964610195.1 uncultured Candidatus Cloacimonadota bacterium
CTTTCTGGCAGAGCGAGATTGGGAGAAAATACCAGAGTGACCGGGCGGTTGCTCTGGAGAGGATTAACTTTTTTGATACGCTTACAGAAGCGAAAGAATTTATAAAAAACCAGGAAGGATTGGAACCGATTATCATCACTACAACCGCTAAAGAGAGAAGAGGTCAAATAGGTTTGGATGCCTATCCATCGATATTAAAGACTCAGAGACCTTTATTTGTTATCTTTGGTACCGGGTATGGACTGGCTGATGAGATACATCAAGCTGCTGACTATACCTTACAACCAATTTCAGGTACCGGCGAATATAATCATCTCTCTGTCCGTAGTGCTGTTGCTATTATGTTGGATCGAATGCTTCCGAAGAATAAAGGAGGAAAAGATGGATTTAGTTCAAGTAGTTAACAAATCGCAAATGAAAACCGACCTACCGGAATTCAGGGTCGGAGACACCGTTAAGGTTCACTATAAAATCAAAGAGGGAGCAAAAGAGAGGATCCAGGTTTATCAGGGTATCGTCATTCAGAAAAAAGGTTCCGGAGCTTCCAGATCATTTACAGTCAGAAAGATCAGTAATGGTGTTGCTGTGGAAAGGATATTTCCCGCCAGTTCACCTTTGATCGATAAAATGGAAGTTGTCCGTTTTGGTCATGTCCGACGAGCCAAACTATTTTATCTGAGACGAGTTAAAGGAAAAGAAGCCCGGGTAAAAGAAAAGAGTCGCTATTAATGCTTTTCTCATAGATACGGGATTAAAGTTGTCAGGCAGGGTTTTATACTCTGCCTTTTTTATTTATCTATAAATCTTTCCAGTTGGTTTTCCATCGAGGCTTCAATCCTATATGGTTTTCCCTCTTTCACGAAAACCCCGGTTATGATCCCCATCGACATCAAAGTTCCCTTTAGATCATGGATCTCCTGCAGCCATATTGACTTGACCCTGTTCAATTCTTTGATCCGGGAACTGATCAGGATCTCCGCTCCCATCGGGATCCCTTTGATATAATCAATCTCGATTTTCTTCAAAAATATTTGGATGCCCTGATTATTCAAAACATTCAAGGGGAGTCCCATCTTGTCCAGAGCGTCCGATCGTGCCTCTTCATAAAGATGTTGATAGACGGCATTGTTCAGGTGTCCGTAGATATCACATTCGTAACCGAAGATCTTTCGTCTATACTCGAAAACCATTTATCCTCCATACCCATATTCTCTTAATTACTATTTTAAGACAACCTTTTTTTGCTTTGACAATAAGAGAGCATCCGCAAAATTTAAAGACAAACCGATAATATGGAGCAAACCGGGTCTTAAACTGCCTGGAATTAAATAATTGATGAAGAAGATCATGCAGTACACCGAAGAAAAGTTTAATAGCTTTTCTGACGAGAAGAAGATCAGAGTGATTATCTCGTTTATTATAGCAACAGATAGGGTCTGGCCTGATGAGTGTGAACGGGTGAGGCTCTTATCCGAACTGAAAAAATGTATGGCTTATTGCCGGAATACGTCCAATCCCGATCTGAAAGCTATTTCAGGTCTTAGAGCCGA
>CAZSVG010000285.1:0-1547 GCA_964610195.1 uncultured Candidatus Cloacimonadota bacterium
AACCAATCCTGATACTTCTTCAGGGTTTCCAGATAAAAGTCGACTGTGGCTTTGCTGTTGTTATTGCCGATATAGGGAGATGGATAGGCAAGTTCACCATCAGTAAGAGTAAAGGCTATTTTTAACTCTGCACCTGTTCCTAATGTTGGTAAAGTTGGGAATGGCAGAATCAAGGGTGTTGGTATATAACCACGGGAGCGACGAAGAAAGATCAAGTTTGAATTTATGGGGATGAGCACCGAATCATCATTTCTATTCAAAATGCGACGATTGTGAGTCAGATAAAAATCACAGAGTCCGCTTAATTCTTCTTCATTGATAGCAATCGGTTCATCATTGATGTTGCCAGAGGTCATGACCAGATACTTGATTACTTTTTTTGAGCTTAAATCAGAACGAGCTCTGAATAATTGAAAATGATGAGGCGCATAGGGAAGAAACACTCCCAGATTGGGATTTAAAGGAGCAACAGAATCAACCAGAGGGTTTTTCTTTTTTTTGGGTAACAAAACGATCGGAGCAGCCACCGAATTCAATAGCTCCAATTGGGAATCAGAACATTCAACGATATCTCTTACTCGGTTTGCTTCACCCATGACGGCAAACGGTTTATCGGGACGGTTCTTTCTTCTTCTCAATTCCCGAACAGTCTCCTCGTTAGTGGCATCACAGGCAATATGAAAACCACCAATCCCCTTGACTCCTACAATTTTACCATTAAGCAGAGCGTTTAGACAATTTTCGATCGGATCACCCTCAATTGAGTCATATTGATGATCCAAAAAACTGAGATGTGGTCCACAGACAGGGCAGGCTATCGGCTGGGCATGAAATCTTCTGTTAGAGGGATTTTCATACTCACTCCGACAGTAGTCACACATCTCGAAATCCTGCATAGTAGTAGAGGGTCTGTCGTAGGGAGTTTTCTCGATTATCGAATAACGTGGCCCACAATTGGTGCAATTGATAAAAGGATATGAAAAACGGTAATCTCCTGGATCATCAATCTCTTTAAGACAATCGGGACAGACTTTCAGATCGGGTGATATAAAAGTCAAACCCTCATCGGATAAACTTTTACTTATTTCGAAGTTCAAAAACCCTCTGTCGGGTAGAGTTTTGATTGTAAGATTATCTATCCGGGCAGCAGGTGGTTTATCTCTTTGTATCGCTCCGACAAATTCCAGCAGATCCTTCTCCGATCCTTCTGCTGCAATTGTAACACCCTTGCTGGAATTGAGAACATAACCTTTGATCTGGAACCTGGCAGCCAGATTAAAAACAAAAGGGCGAAATCCTACCCCCTGAACTATACCGTTAATCTGGATAAGTAACATCAATAATCACTTTTAATCGAGGGCAGAGAGAGGAGTAATCCTGAAATTGTTCTTACTCTTCTTTCCGGCATCTATTATAAATTGTTCAAGAAAGAGATTAGTTCGTTGGCTCGTTCCATAACCTGAGGTGAGATCTCTTCGCCAAAGCCAACGAACTCCGGTTGTATTCCCAGGATATAGGTCTTCATCTCGAAGAACTCGGATATTCTC